>JANOJW010000101.1:0-4119 GCA_031418955.1 Hyphomicrobiales bacterium
AAATGCCCTTCCACGACCTGCAGGCTGAGCTCAATTCCGCCCAAAGATCATCCGATTTGTGAAGGGTGCGGTCGTCATGGCGCGGGCGATGACGGTGAGGGCGTTGCGGACGGGGGTGAGGCTCTTGCGGTTGAAGCGGAAGGTGTACTCGTCGAGATAGGCCGGCAGATGGCGGCCGATGCCACCATGGTAGGTGCCGGCCAGCTTGCGCTTGAGCAGGGTGAAGACGAGATGCACGGCCGGCAGATGGTCGTGGGCTTTGCCCTCGCTTTTCGACACGACGGTGCGCTGGTGCGGCCGGCCGCGACGCCCCTTCAGATAGGCGGCCCAGCCGTCCGTGGCGATCGCGGCATCGCGCGCCACGGTGGCATCGATGAAGCGGCCGAGCGCCGTGGCCGAGGCGTCCGCGATGACGCCGAGACGGATGCGCCGGAGGCAGCGCTGGAGTTCGCCCTGGCCCGCCGCCAGGCGCTGGCTGAGTGCCTCGGCGCGGATGTGCGCCGCACCGGAAAGGCGGCTGGCGTCGGGCGCTTGTCGGTGCACGAGACGGGTCTCAACTGCGCCTGCAATCAACACCTTACCGCCTGCCCCGCGCCCACGCTTGCCCGGCTCCGGCCCGCCGACCATCGTCTCGTCGACCTCGACCGGCCCTTCGAGCGGGGGGCCGCGCACAGCCATGGCCCGGCGCAGTTTGTGCAGCCATGTCCAGGCCGTCTGGTCGCTCTTGAAACCCATGTGCCGCTTGAGTTCGAGGGCCGACACGCCGCCTTTGCTGGCAAGGAACCAGTAGATGGCCAGGAACCATGTCGCGAGCGGCGTCTTGGTCTGCTCGAACACGGTCCCGGCAAGCAACGCATGCTGGCTTCTGCAGGCCGAGCATTCGTATGAGAGCCGCGTGCCGAGCCGGTAGCAGCGTGTGCCCCCGCACGCCCGGCATTGAAACCCGTCCGGCCATTTGAGTTTGAACAGATGATCCCGACACGCCTCCTCGCCGCCAAAGCGGCGGATGAAGGTCGGCAGGTCCGTCGGCAGATCGCTTGGCAACATGCGCACGCACTCCTCACGGATCGACGTATGTTCCCTATATGTTCAAGACACGGTTGGCAAGACGTTCCTGCAGGTCGTGGAAGGGCATTAAATTCGATAGGCTGGCGACTTGGCTGAGTGACAACCACTTGGCACAAGATAGGCCCAGAGTGTCGGCGCATGTCGGGGAGTTCACGCTTTCAGCCGGGGATTGAGGCGGACAGAAAATGCTTGCCCCGGCTTCGGGCGGGGGGCAAACAGCCGGGATTGAGACGCAGGAGGATCGACCAGAGGTGGCGCGGGAGAAAATCGTCCGCAAGGCGATGCAGAAATATTGGCGCTGGCAGCGCGGCCTCACACTCGGCGCCCGCGGCCTGGTGATCGGCGGTGAGGGCAGCATCCTGCTGGTTCGCCATACCTATACGCCCGGTTGGCTGTTCCCGGGCGGTGGCGTCGAGTCCGGCGAGACCATCGAACAGTCGCTCATCCGCGAACTCGACGAGGAGGCCGGCATCGCGCCGGGCGCGGCGCCTGAGCTGTTCGGGGTCTACGCCAACCACGCCGTCTTTCCGGGCGATCACGTCGCCCTGTTCATCGTCCGCGACTGGCGGCGGCTCCGCGACACTGCGCCCAATGCCGAGATCGCCGCCGCCGGTTTTTTTGCCCGCGATGCCCTGCCCGAGGGGACGACCGCGGGCACCCGCCGCCGCCTCGCCGAGGTGCTCGATGGCGCACCGCGCCAGCCGCACTGGTAGGGGAACGGCGCGCGCGAGCGCGCCGGTTGCGGGTGGGCAACTGAAGGCGCCAGGGAGAACGCGCGCCGGTTGCGGGTGGGCAACTGAAGGCGCACCAAAGGCTGTGGCTGCGAGGTGTGCCGGCCCGGAAGCGCGCCCGTTTCCTCGCTCCCGTCACCAGTGACCACTCGCGGCCCCCGTCTCCCTCGCGAGCGAACAGGGACGCGCGCGAACCGTCCATCGTCGCCTCGAAACCCTTCGGCAACCATGTTCGATTTCCTTTGCGACTGTCTGTTGAACATCGTTCATATTCATGTTAGATAATGAACATCGTACAATAACCAGGAGTCGTCTCATGCTGACCCGCCTCATGCGTCTTGCCCTGGGACCCGCCGCCCATGCCGGCCGCCAGATCCTCGACGCCGACGCGCGCCTCGCCCTGCCCCCACGCGCGCTCGGCGGCCCGGCTCAGGCTCTCCCTTATCGCGATGCACAAAAAAACTTATCCCCGCCCTCCCGGGCGGCCTTACAATCAGACCCGGTGGTGGTGGCATTCCCAAACAACCGGGTCCCCCGCCGCCCGTGACGGCACGCAAGTTCGACTGATGCGTGCCAGGTCATGCCATTGAGCAGTCGGGTTGTTAACCAGGATCTGGCAAAACCCAGAACTCATTAGTTGCTAACCACAATCGGCCTGTCGCCGATCCATCCCGCTCGAGGCCCTGAAGACCTTGGCCTGTCGGAGGACCCCATGTTCGCCTCGTTGATGAAAGCCCGTCGCTTCGCCCCGCTGTTCTGGTGCCAGTTCTTCTCGGCGCTGAACGACAACCTGTTGAAGCAGGGCCTGGTGATCCTCATCACGCTGACGCTCGCCAAGGAGCAGTCGGGCCCGCTCGCGGCACTGGCAGCCGCGGTGTTCATCGCCCCCTATTTCTTCCTCTCCGCGCTCGGCGGCGAGCTTGCCGACAAGCACGACAAGGCGGTCGTCGCCGAGCGCGTGAAGCTCGCCGAGATCGGCGTGGCGCTGGTCGCCGTCGCCGGCTTCTACCTGCAATCGATCCCGGTGCTGTTCGTGGCGCTCGGCCTGTTCGGCATCATCGGCGCCCTGTTTGGCCCCGTGAAGTACGGCATCCTGCCCGACCAGTTGGCGCCGCAGGAGTTGTCCGCCGGCAACGCGCTGGTCGAAGGCGCGACCTTCCTCGCCATTCTCGGCGGCACCATCCTCGCGAGCTTCGTGGTCGGCCGGACCATCGATCCCATGCTCGTCTCCTCGCTGATCGCCGGCATGGCGGTTGCCTGCTGGCTGTTTGCCAAATTGATCCCCAAGACCAAGCCCGCCGCGCCCGATCTCGTCATCACCAAGAACCCGCTCACCTCGACTAAGGCGCTGCTCCGGGAACTGCGGACCGACAGCCGCCTCTGGGTCGGCGGCCACATCGTGTCGTGGTTCTGGGCCGTCGGCGGCGTCGCCTTGGCGCTGCTGCCGACGCTCATTCACAACCGGCTCGGCGGCGACGAGAAGGCGATCGCACTCGCCACCGCGGTGTTTACCATCGGCATCGCGGTCGGTTCGCTGATCGCCGCCAAAGCGAGCCACCACCGCCCCAACCTCGCGCTCGTGCCGCTCGGCGCGCTCTTGATGGCGATCGTCACCGCCAAGATCGGCTTCCTTGTGTTGGGCTCCGCGCACCATGTCGAAGGTGCCGCCCACCTGACGCCCTGGGCGTTCGCGACCAGCCTCTCGGGCGGTCCGCTACTGCTGCTGCTGTTTGCTCTCGCGCTCGCCGGCGGCCTCTTCATCGTCCCGGCCTTCACCGCCGTGCAGGGCTGGGCGCCCGTCGACCGGCGCGCTCGCGTCATCGCCGCCGTCAACGTCATGAATGCCGCCTACATGGTGGCGTCGTCGGTTGCCGTGATGGCGCTGCAGGCGGCGGGCGCGGGCATGGGCACGCTGTTCCTGCTGCTCGCCGTCGCCAATCTCATCGTCACCGGCCTCGTGCTGCGCGCCTGGGGCCGCGAAGGCGTGCAGGACTTCGCCCGTTTCCTGTTCAAGCTCGTCTTGCGCCTGGAGGTGAAGGGCACCGAGAACCTGCCGAAGGAAGGCAGCCGCACCATCATCGCGCCCAATCACGTGAGCCTGCTCGATGGCCCGATCATGCACGCGATCCTGCCCGGCCATGCCTCGTTCGCGGTCGACACCGGCATCGCGCAGGCCTGGTGGGCCAAACCCTTCCTCAAGCTCATCAACGCGCTGACCATCGACCCGACGAAGCCGCTGGCCACCCGCTCGCTCGTCAACATCGTCAAGACCGGCCGCACCATCGTCATCTTTCCGGAAGGCCGCATCACCGTCACCGGC
>JANOJW010000102.1:0-3143 GCA_031418955.1 Hyphomicrobiales bacterium
GTCGCCTGGACCTTCGAGACGCTCAAGACGAAGGGCCACCCGAGCTACGCCATCCAGATGCGCGACATCGTCAAGGCCGAGGCCATCGACCGGGCGACGGTGCGCTTCACATTCCAGGGCGACCAGATCCGCGATCTGCCGCTGATCGCCGCATCCCTCAACGTACTCCCCAAAGCGCTGTTCGCCGACCGCAACTTCGAGGACACGACGCTCGTACCGTTCGTCGGCTCGGGCCCCTATGCGATCGAGGATCACAAGCAGGGGACGTTCGTGCTCTACAAGCGGCGCGTGGACTACTGGGCGAAGGACTTAGCCGTGAACCGCGGCCGCTATAACTTCGACGAGCTCCGCTTCGAGTCGTTCCGCGACCGCAACTCAGAGATCGAGGCCCTCAAGAGCGGCGTCATGGACTTCCGGGAGGAGTTCACCGCCAAGGACTGGGTGACCGCCTACGAAATCCCCGCGGTGAAGGACGGGCGCATGCAGCGCCTGACGCTCCCCGACGATCGCCCGTCGGGCACGCAGGGGTTCTTCATCAACACGCGGCGCGAGAAGTTCGCCGATCCACGCGTGCGCCGCGCGCTCGATCTCGCCTTCGACTACGAGTGGACCAACAAGAACCTGTTCTACGACCTCTACACGCGCACCGAGAGCTACTTCGAGAACTCGGACATGAAGGCGAAAGGCAAACCGGACGCGGCCGAGCTGGCGCTGCTCGAGCCGCACCGCGCCAAGCTTCCCCCAGCCGTGTTCGCCGACGTCTACCTGCCCCCTAAAACCGACGGCAGCGGCAACGACCGCCGAACCTTGCGCGAGGCGCAGAAACTGCTGCACGAGGCGGGCTGGAAACTCGATCCTGCCGCCAAGACCGGCACTGTCGTCAAGAACGACAAAGGCCAGACGCTCGACGTCGAGTTGCTGATCAATTCGCCGACCTTCGAGCGGATCCTTGGGCCTTACGTGCGCCAGATGCAGGCGATCGGCATCAAGGCATCGATCCGCATTGTCGACTCGGCCCAGTACGAGCGCCGCGTCAAGGTCTACGACTACGACGTGATCGTCTCACGCTTCGCCATGAGCCTGACACCGGGCAACGAACTGCGGACTTATTTCTCGAGCGAGTCGGCGGCGAGCGAGGGCAGCCGCAACTTAGCCGGCGTCAAGGATCCGGTCGTCGACGCGCTGGTCGAGACGGTGATCGCGGCAAAGAGCCGGGCCGAGGTGTTGACGGCGACCCGCGCGCTCGACCGGGTGCTGCGCGCCAACCACTACTGGGTGCCGCACTGGTACAAGGGCTCGCACCATCTCGCCTATTGGAACAAGTACGACCGTCCGCCCGTGAAAGCCAAGTACGGCCTCGGCGTCATCGATACCTGGTGGTACGACCCCGCGAAAGCTGCCACAGTGCGTGCGAATTGAAGGAACTTCCCCTCTCCCCATTGCCTCTGCACTCGGCGATGGGGTGAGGGGGAATAGAGGACCGCGATGGGCGCCTATCTGCTGAAGCGTCTGCTTCTGATCATCCCGACGCTGTTTGGCGTGCTGACATTGACGTTCCTTCTCGCCCAGCTCGCGCCGGGGGGACCAGTCGAGCGCATGATGGCGCAGATCACCGGCACCGACGTCTCCGCGACGAGCCGTATCGGCGGTGGCGGCGGCGACGGCCTCGCTGGGTCCCCGACAAGCGCACAGCCGGGCCAGGGCGTCGACAGCGGCGGCTCGAAGTACCGCGGCCGGCAGGGCATCGACAAGGATCTGATCGACAAGCTCAACAAGCAGTTCGGCTACGACAAGCCCTGGTACGTGCGCTACTGGACCCTGCTCAAGGACTACTCCCGTTTCGAGTTCGGCGAGAGCTTCTTTCGCAGCGTCAAAGTGATCGACCTGATCAAGGAGAAGCTCCCGGTCTCGATCTCGCTGGGCTTGTGGATCATGCTGATCACCTATGCGGTGTCGATCCCGCTCGGCATCCGCAAGGCGGTGCAGGACGGCCAGAAGTTCGATTCCTGGACCTCGGGCGTCCTGGTGGTGGGCTACGCGATCCCGAGCTTCATCCTGGCGGTGCTGCTGATCGTGCTGTTCGCGGGCTCCTCGTTCGTGCAGTGGTTCCCGTTGCGAGGTCTGCACTCGGAGGAGTGGACGACGTTCCTCAAGCCCTACGGCCGGGTCACCGGCGCCTTCGCTTGCGCGATCCGACCGTTTTGCGTCATCGACTACTTCTGGCACCTCGCGCTGCCGATCGTGGCCATGACCGTCGGCACCTTCACGACGATGACGTTCCTGACCAAGAACTCGTTCCTCGACGAGATCCGCAAGCAGTACGTGATCACGGCGCGCGCCAAGGGCATCTCGGAGAGCCGCGTGCTCTACGGCCACATCTTTCGCAACGCCATGCTGATCGTGATCGCGGGGTTTCCGTCGGCATTCGTCGGCGCCTTCCTGTCGTCGAGCCTGCTGATCGAGACCATCTTCTCGCTCGACGGACTGGGGTTGCTCGGCTTTGAGTCCCTGATCAATCGCGATTACCCCGTGGTGTTCGCCACGGTCTACATCTACGCGCTGATCGGCACCGTGCTCCACCTGGTGTCCGATTTCATCTACACGCTGGTCGATCCACGCATCGACTTCGAGACGCGGGAGGTGTGAGATGGATGCGTTGACCAACCCGCCCGCGTCCCGCCGCGCCGCGCCGAGTTTCTTGCAGCGCCACGTCGCTGACCGCTTCCACCTCTCGCCGATCAACCGGCGGCGCTGGGAGAACTTCAGGGCGAACCGCCGCGGCTACTGGAGCTTGTTGATTTTTCTCGGCCTCTTCGGCCTGAGCCTGTGCGCCGAACTCATCGCCAACGAGAAGCCGATCCTCGTGCGCTACAAGGGCGAGTTCCTGTTGCCCGTGTTCGTCGACTATCCGGAATCGAAATTCGACGGCTTCCTCGCCGTCACCGACTACAAGGACCCGGTGATCATCCAGGAGATCGAGAAGAACGGCTGGATGCTGTGGCCGCCGATCCGCCATTCCTACAAGTCGATCAACAAGGACTATCCGCGGGTCAAGGGCAGCGGCGGGGCGTGCCTGGGATTCCCCGCGCCGCCGCCGTGGGCGACGGGTGCCGCGCTGTGCGAGGCGCCGCCCGAGCAGATCG
>JANOJW010000103.1:0-5479 GCA_031418955.1 Hyphomicrobiales bacterium
CCCTGGTCCCCGAGTTGATCAGTGCCCCGTGCCACCCTCGAGATAGGCTGCGCGGACCTCGGGCTTTGCCAGTAGTTCGGCTCCTGTTCCCGATAGCGTGATCTGGCCGTTGACCATCACGTAGCCACGATGCGCCAGCCGCAGCGCATGGTAGGCGTTCTGCTCGACGAGGAAGATCGTCATGCCATCCTTGGTATTGAGTTCGCGGATGACATCGAAGATCTGGCGCACGATCAACGGGGCCAAGCCCAGCGACGGCTCGTCGAGCAACAGCAGCTCGGGGCGGCTCATCAGGGCGCGCGCGATCGCCAGCATCTGCTGCTCGCCGCCCGAGAGCGTGCCGCCGCGCTGTTCTAAACGTTCCTTCAGCCGCGGGAACAGGGTGGTGACGCGCGCGAGATCTTCCTCGAAGTGCGCGAGTTTGTCGATCTGGGCGCCCATCTGCAGGTTCTCGTAGACAGTCATGCGCGGAAAGATGCGGCGGCCCTCCGGGGATTGCGCGATGCGCAGACGCGCGATCTCGTGCGTCGCCATCCGCGTGATGTCGCGACCCTTGAAGGTGATCGTGCCCTCGCGCGCACGCGGCGCGCCGAAAACCGTCATCATCAGCGTCGACTTGCCTGCGCCATTGGCGCCGATCATGGTGACGATCTCGCCCTTGGCGACGCGAACATCGACGTTTCGGAGTGCTTGTATGTTGCCATAGAAGGTAGAAACGCCACGGATATCGAGAAACGCATCGCTCATCGTGCGTCTCCCCGAACTGCCGCCGCCACTTCCTCTTCGTCCTCGACCCCGAGGTAGGCCGCGATCACTTTTGGATCATTGCGCACGTGCTCGGGTGTGCCGTCGGAGATCTTCTTGCCGTACTCGAGCACGACGATGTGGTCGGAGATGCCCATGACGACGCTCATGTCGTGCTCGATCAGCAGGATCGAGACACCGTCCTCGTCGCGGATGTGCTTGAGGAGTGTATTCAACTCGGCGGACTCGCGGGGGTTCAAGCCGGCGGCCGGCTCGTCGAGGCAGAGCAGGCGCGGCTCGGTGCACATGGCGCGTGCGATCTCGAGCCGGCGCTGGGCACCATAGGGAAGCTCGCCAGCCGCGTCGTCGGCCCGGTCTTCGAGGCCGATGCGCTGCAACCAGAGCCGGGCGCGGTCGATGGCCTCCGCCTCCGCGGCCTTGTAGACGCGCGATCCGAGCAGCCCTTTCACCGTCCATCCCGACGCGTCCATCAGTTTGTTGTGCTGCGCCACGATCAGGTTCTCCAGCACCGTCATGCCGGAGAACAGGCGGATGTTCTGGAACGTGCGGGCGACGCGCGCCTTTGCCGCGATCTCGTAGTCGGGCATGCGCTCGAGCAGGAATGTGCCGCCAGTGCCGGGTGTGGTGGCGCCCGCGCTCCATCGGCGCCCTGACCGCGTAAGCGCGTCGATATCCCGATTGTGCTGAGGGGCCAGTGTCTGCAGCGCCATGCGTCCGGTGGTGGGTTTGTAGAAGCCGGTGATGCAGTTGAATACCGTGGTTTTGCCCGCCCCGTTCGGCCCGATCAGCGCGGTGATCAGTCCCGCCTGAGCGGTAAACGACAGATTGCTGACGGCAACGAGGCCGCCAAAGCGCATCGTCATGTGCTCGACCACGAGCAACGGATCGCCTTTGCGCGGAGGCACGAGGCGCATCAGCCGTGTCCCTCCTTGACGAGGGCGCCCGACACCGCGCGCCGCTCTTTCAGGAAGATGGTCGGCTCGCGCGTCGAGATCAGCCCGCGCGGCTTCCAGATCATCATCAGCACCATGGCGAGCCCGAAGATGAGCATGCGGTAGAGGGCGGGATCGAAGTCGGGGCCGAAAATACGCTTCAGCCAGTCCAGTTCGCGTAGGATCTCGATGCCGCCGATCATGGCGATCGCCGCGATGGCGACACCGAGCAGCGAGCCCATGCCGCCGAGCACGACGATCGCAAGGATCGTCGCTGATTCGATGAATTCGAACGACTTCGGATCGATGAAACCTTGCCGCGCCGAGAAAAACGCGCCGGCAAAGCCGCCAAAGCCCGCGCCGATGGCAAAAGCGGTGAGCTTGGTGTTGGTCGTGTTGATGCCGAGCGACCGGCAGGCGATCTCGTCCTCGCGCAGCGCCTCCCAGGCGCGTCCGATCGGCATGCGGCGCAGCCGGATCGTCACCGCAGCCGTCAGCAGAGCCAGACAAAGAATAACGTAGTAGAGGAAGATGGCGCGATAGACAGTCGGCGTTCCAGTCAGGCCAAAGATGTCGCTGAAGGTACGCTCGTCGCCCGACAGGCTGGTGAACGGGACGCCGAAGAACGTGATCCGCGGCGTCTGGATGCCGGCGTAACCGTTCGAGAAGTCGATCCAGTTGATCAGCACCAGCCGGATGATCTCTCCGAACGCGAGCGTCACGATGGCGAGATAGTCGCCGCGCAGGCGCAGCACCGGAAACCCCAGGATGATGCCCCAGAAGGCAGCGAGCAGACCCGCGATTGGCAGGCAGATCCAGAATGCATAGGGACCGAGTGCGGGCGCCGTCGCCGGAATGACCTTTGTCGCGATGATCGCATAGGCATAGGCGCCGACGGCGTAGAAGGCGACGTAGCCCAGATCGAGCAGGCCGGCGAGCCCGACGACGATGTTGAGCCCCCAGCCGAGCATCACGAAGATCAGGATTTTGACGCCGAAGTTGTCGACCCACTTGATGGCGCCCGACGGACCGACGACGAGAAGTGCGAAGATCGGGTAAAGCGCTAGGAGTGCGAGGCCGCCGACTTGCAGGCCGCGTGCCGCACCTGGCGACAAGGTGAGCGCCGCGCGCGCTTTGGTCGACGACTGCCGTGCGGGCTTCATCAGCCATGCGAGGCGTGCCGCGAACACGATGCCGACGATTGCTGCGACGAGGCCCCACTTCGGCTCGAGCACCAGTCGGTTGGAGATGTCCTGCTCGGTACGTAGCAGCACCATCGGGATGCACAGCCCGAGCGCAATCAGGGCAGCGAACAGGGCGCCTTTAAGCGCATCGAGCACTGACACGGGGGCCGATGCTGCGCCGGGAGCCTCGCCGCCGCTGGATTTGCCGGCCATTTGGTCAGACCTTCTCGACCTCGGGCCGACCGAGCAGGCCCGACGGCATGAAGATCAGCGTGATGGCGAGGATCGAGAAGGCCGCGACGTCCTTGTAGTCGCTCGATACATAGCCCGCCCACAGCGCCTCGATGAGGCCGATCAGCAATCCGCCGAGCACCGCGCCCGGCAGCGAGCCGATGCCGCCGAGCACCGCTGCCGTGAACGCCTTGACACCCGGCACGAAGCCGTCCGAGAAATTCACGCTGCCGTACTGCAGCACGTAGAGAAATCCCGCGACCGAGGCGAGGGCTGCACCCATCACGAAGGTGATCGAAATGGTGCGGTCGACATCGACGCCGAGGAGGGCCGCCATCTTACGGTCCTGCTCGCAGGCGCGTTGCGCGCGACCAAGCGGCGTGCGCTGCACGAGATACCAGAACACGGCGAGCAGAACCGCGGTGACGGTGCAGATCAGGATCTGCTTCACCGAGATCACGATCCCGTCGCCGAACGTGTAGATGCCCTCGACCAGGGGCGGCAGCGATTTGTTGCGGGGGCCCTGCACCACCTGCACGAAGTTCGACAGCAGGATCGAAACACCGATCGCCGAGATCAAGGGGGCAAGCCGGAATGAGCCGCGTAATGGCCGATAGGCGATCCGCTCGATCGCCCAGTTCCATAAGCCCGTGATCGCCATGCCGAGGATCAGAATGATCAGCAGCGACAGGGCGAGCGAGCCGATACCCAGGATCTGTGTCAGCACGAGGTAGAAGATCAGCGCGATGAACGTCGACATCATGAACACGTCGCCGTGGGCGAAGTTCACCATTCCGATGATGCCGAACACCATCGTGTAGCCGATGGCTATCAGCCCGTAGATCGAGCCGAGTGTGACCCCGTTCACGACCTGCTGGATGAAGTACTCCATGGATCCCTCCCCGCACGCCTGCTCTTGTGCCCCGAGCCGGTCGTGCCGTTTCCCCGCGCAGTGCTTATAGCATGTTGTGGGAGCCGTCGCAGAACGGCTTGTCGTCGGTCGACTTGCAGCCGCACAAATTGAAGGTGCCGCTCTTGTCGGGGGTGAACTTCATCGGCGCAAAGCTCGAGCCCTTGTGGGCGCCGTCGCAATACGGCTGCTTCTGCGACTTTCCGCAAGTGCACCAGAAGTAGGGTTTGCCCGCTTCGAGCGTCACTTGATAAGGGCCCTTCTGGGCACAGACCGGCTCGTCCGCCATGCTGTTGTCATCTCCGTTCTACGGTGTTGCGTTGGTCTACGGTCGATCGATTTCAGCCCGCGACTGTAATGGGCACGGTCTCGGTCGTCGTCTTGCCGGCGTCGTCCTTCCAGGCGAGGATCAGATCGCCAGCCCCGACCACGCGCATGTGAAAGGCGATGTAGGGGTTGGCCGAGATGCCCGGCTGCAGGGCCGCGCGAAACACTTGCGTGCCGGCAAACGTCGCCGTGAACTCGGCGATGATGTCGCGGGGAACCGTGTTGCCGTCCTTGTCCTTGCGCTGGCCAGTCTCCATGACGTGGGAGATCAGCGTCTTGATCTCGATGACATCGCCGACCTTGATGGCCTCCGGTAACTTGATGCGCGGCTTCATGTCTGCTCTCCTCGTCAGCCGCCGCAGCCGCCGATCGTGACTTTCACCGTACGCCGCCCGACGATGAAGCGGCCATCGCTCATCTCGGCCAGCGCGACGACATCCTGCGAGCGGGCAAGCCGCATGCGGCTCGCGACCGCGGCCTTGCCCGAGGCAGGCGTGAAATGGAACGAGCCGATGCCGGCAATCGGATTGCCGCCTGCAAAGATGTGCAGCGCCTTGACATGCTCTGTCTCGGTCATCGGGCTGTCGACCGAAACGGAGAACGGCACGGTGTTGCCGTTCTCGGCGATCTCGGGGATTTCGATCTGGATCTTGCCCTCGGTCGGCTTGGCATCGCCGAGCACCTTCTTCATCGCCTCTTCGAGGCCAACGCCGAGGGGCTTGTCCTGGGCACGCGCGCCCGATCGCAGGGCAGACATCAGCACAGCCGCGGCACCGGCGGTCAGCATCAGATCGCGTCGACCGACGACTGTGATCCGGCGGCGGTCCTGCATGCCACGTCCTTTCCGGGCGTCCTTCCCACTGGCAGCCCCACTGGCAGCCCCACTGGCAGCCGGGCAAGCCCGGCCATGACCTCATCTAACCCATTATGGCCATGCCGCCAATTGACTTCGAGCGTCCGATACGTTGAAAGCGTAGCTATCGACAGGGAGGAAAAAGATGACGCGGATCTCACGGCGGGATTTTGGACGGCTGACGGGCGGAGCTGGCGCTGCGGCCGCCTCGCTCGGGGGTGTCTCGACGTTTGCCATAGCCCAGGCGGCGCCTAAGGTGGTGATCGTCGGTGGTGGC
>JANOJW010000104.1:0-4691 GCA_031418955.1 Hyphomicrobiales bacterium
AGGCGCGGGGGCGGGCGCGCGCGACTTCGGCGGCTTCGGCGACATCTTTTCGGAGATCTTCGGCGACCGCGGCGCGCGGGGACCGGGCGGTCCGGCGGGCCCCGGCGGTTTCAGTCTGCGCGGCCAGGATGCGCGCTACACGCTCGACGTCGAATTCCTCGAAGCAGCGCTGGGCGCCCGCAAACGCGTGACGCTGCCCGACGGCGGCACGCTCGATCTGGCGGTGCCCGAGGGGGTCTCAGACGGACAGGTGCTGCGGCTGAAGGGCAAGGGCGCGCCGGGCATTCGGGGCGGGGAGGCCGGCGACGCGCTGGTCGAGATCCGCGTGCGCCCGCATGCAAGCTTCACCCGCGAGGGCGCCGACATCCTGCTCGATGTGCCGATCACCATCGACGAGGCCGTGCTCGGCGCCCGCATCGAGGTGGCGACCATCTCGGGCCGGGTCGCGCTGACCATCCCGAAGGGCACGAACTCGGGCAAGGCGTTCCGCCTGAAGGGTCGCGGCATCAAGCCGGCCGGCGGCGGGCAGGGCGACCAGATCGTCACCGTGCGCATCGTGCTCCCCGACACGATCGACGACAGCCTCGCCTACTTCCTCTCCGAGTGGCGCAAGACCAACGCCTACGATCCCGGCCGCGCGGAGTAATCCTCACGCCGTTCGCGCTACGCCGCCTTTGCGTCGGCGAGGATCATGTCGGCGCACTTCTCGCCGATCATGATCGAGGGCGCATTGGTGTTGCCGCCGACCACCTGCGGCATGATCGAGGCGTCGGCAACGCGCAAACCTCCGATGCCTATGACGCGTAGGCGGGGATCGACGACGGCGTCCGACCCTGTGCCCATGCGGCAGGTGCCGACCGGGTGCAGGTTGGAGACGCCGCGCCGGCGGGTGTCTTCGATCAGGGCCGCCTCACTGGTGATGGCGGGGCCCGGCTGCACCTCGTCGGCGATGAAGGGTCTCAAGGCGGGCTGCTCGGCGATTCTGCGCGCGAAGCGAAGCCCGAACAGCATCGCGTCGATATCGTACTGCGTCTCGAGGAACCGGAACTCGATCTTCGGCGCGGCCAGCGGATCGGCACTCGCCAGGCTGACGCGGCCGCGCCCCTCGGGTCTCAGGTGCACCGGCGAGATCGAGAAGCCCGGCCACTTGTGCGCGTGGATGCCGGTGCGATCACGGCTTTCGATCGACCACAGGAAGATGTTGAACTGCAGGTCGGGCCGGTCGAAGCGGGGGTCGGAGCGCGCGAAAATGCCGGCGAGCGTGCTGATGCCGGCGAGCGGGCCGCTCCGGTTCAGCATGTAGCGCACGCCCGCGGCGAGCTTCTTGACAGGCGAGGTCGCGAGGTCATTGAGCGTGCCGGTCCGGTTGGAGCGCCAGGCGACATAGGTGTTGAAATGGTCGTGCAGGTTCTGGCCGACCGGCAACTCGCGCTTCACGTCGATGCCGATGTCACGCAAGTGCGCGCCCGGTCCTATCCCCGAGAGCAGCAGCAACTGCGGCGAGCCGTAGACGCCGCCCGAGACGACGATCTCGCCGCGGCAGCGCGCCGTCCGGATGCCGCGGGGTGAGCGATATTCGACGCCGGTGGCCCGTCCGTCCTCGATGATGAGCCGCGTCGCGTGCGCCTCTGGAATGACCTCGAGGTTGTGCCGGTTGCGGGCGGGTTTGAGATAGGCGGTTGCCGCGCTCCAGCGCCGGCCGTTGCCGACCGTCGTCTGGTAGTAGCCGACGCCCTCCTGGGTCGCACCATTGAAGTCCCTGTTGCGCGGCACGCCGGCTTGAACGGCCGCCTCCATCACCGCATCGACGATGTCGCTGCGGAAGCGGCCGTCGGTCACTCTCAGCGGCCCGCCGACGCCGTGGAACTCGTTCTCGCCGCGCTCCTGGTCCTCGGCCTTTCGGAAGTAGGGGAGCACGCTCTGGTAGTCCCAACCCTCGCAGCCCCGCTGGCGCCAGCCGTCGTAGTCGGCGGGCGTGCCGCGCATATAGACCATGCCGTTCAACGACGACGTGCCGCCGAGCATCTTGCCGCGTGGCTGGTAGGAGGTGCGACCGCCCAAGGCCTCGACCGGCTCGCTCTCGAAGCGCCAGTTGTAGGTCTCGTTGGTGTAGAGCTTGTGATAGCCGAGCGGGATATGGATCCAAGGATAGTCGTCGCGCTTGCCCGCTTCCAGCAGCAGCACGCGATGGCGCCCGTTTTCGGAGAGGCGCGCCGCCACCGCACAGCCCGCCGACCCCGCCCCCGTCACGATGAAGTCGTAGGTGTCCTCGCCGCCCGTCATGCCTCGTGCTCCCGCCCGCGTGTGTCTGCTCGGCCGGCAGGATCGGGACAATCCACGCGGCTGGCAAGGGCGTAAGCGTGAGGTGAGCGATGCATCAGCGTCAAAGCGGTGTCACATCGGGTGTAGTGCGGACGCGCCGATTTGAGTGATCGCGGCCCGGGTGTCCTCCCGATCACCTCAATCGAGGTGCAATGAGCGCTGGCGAAGGGTCAGCGATCATGACACGCTCATCGTGATCGAGCAGATGTACTGAGAGGATGTCTTGTCGCCACCGCTTCAGATCGGATTTCTCGTCTTCCCGCAGATCACCCAGCTCGACTTCACCGGGCCGCTGCAAGTCTTCACCAGGGTTCCAGGCGCCAAGGTTCACCTCATCTGGAAACGCTACGAGCCGGTGCCGAGCGACACGGTTCTCGCCATTATCCCGACGGCCACGTTCGACGATTGCCCGCAGCTCGATGTGATCTGTGTTCCGGGCGGCTATGGCACCGATGACCTGATGCTCGACGACGAGGTCCTGGAATTCTTGCGCAAGCAGGCTGCGGGCGCCAAGTACATCACGTCGGTCTGCACCGGATCGACGGTGCTCGGTGCGGCGGGACTCCTCAAAGGCTATCGAGCCGCGACGCATTGGAGCGCGATCGACGCACTGGCCCTGCTGGGGGCAACGCCATCGCGGGAGCGGGTCTGTATCGACCGCAATCGCATCACCGGGGGCGGTGTTACGGCCGGTATCGACATGGCGCTGACGCTCGCCGCCCAACTGGTCGATCGCCCGACCGCGGAGGCGATCCAACTCGGGATCGAATATAATCCAGCGCCGCCCTTCAATGCCGGCTCGCCCGAGACGGCGCCGGCAGAGGTCCTCGCCACGATGAAGGCGAGAATGGCGCCATCGCAGGCGCGCCGCATCGAGGTCGCCAAGCGGGCCGCCGCGCGGATGAACTAGGATGATCCGTTCCGCGCGTTCGGGACCTGCTGGCAATCTCCGATTTATACAATCTATAATTGCGGCTGCGGTGAGCGATTGTCGCTGGGGTCGCCGTAGGGTCGCCCTGGTCAGGATCGAGAAGGGGAGGCGCGACCGCGCCAGTCTGCTCGGATTTGCAGCGTTATGCCGCCCTGGCCAGCGCGCCTGGAATCGGACAACTGTTCCTGGGCTGCCTGCGAGGCTGGAAACGATATCGGGGCTCACCCACCATGCAGGATGACGAATTCGAGTGGGACGACGACAAGGCCCGCATCAACCTTGCCGACCGCGGTATCGATTTCATGGACGTCCGGCCGATCTTCGGAGACCTGGATGCTGTTGATGAGATCGACGATCGCGAGGACTATGGCGAGGAGCGGATCTTGCGCCTCGGCCTGGATGCTCGGGTCCTCGCGGTGTGCTATACTGAACGCGGCGCACGGGGATAACTTCCCGCTCGCGAGGCCCCACGAGCACCTGTTTGCGGGCCTTTCACGGCCCCGCACGCAAACCACTGAAAAACTTATCCCCCTGGTTAATCCTGTGTCGTGACCAACCTCGCTCAACCCCCGCGACCCGTGTACATTTGCCAACTTGTGACTGGCTCGAACCGAGGATCAAGGGATCGCGATGAACACGACCGTGCTTGCCGGTCTGCTCGGCTATGTGGTGGTCCAGTTCGCGATCGGCGCCTGGGTCTCGCGGCGCATGTCGAGCGAGCAGGACTACATCCTCGCCGGCCGCAGCCTGGGCACGACGCTCGTCGCCTTCTCGGTGTTCGCCACCTGGTTTGGCGCCGAAGCCATCGTCGCCTCCGCCGGCGAGATTTACGACCAGGGCCTTTCGGGGGCACTGACCGACCCGTTCGCCTATGGCATCGCCGTCGTCATCGTTGCGCTGCTGCTGGCAGCCCCGTTGTGGCGGCGCAACCTCGTCACCTTCGCCGACTTGATGCGCCAGCGCTATTCGCCGACCGTCGAGAAGCTGTTCGTCCTCGTGCTGCTGCCGGGTTCGCTGTTCTGGGCGGCAGCCCAGATCCGCGCCTTCGGCCAGATCCTGTCGTCGAGTTCCGGCATCGACGTGACGAGCGCCATCCTGATCGCCGCGCTCCTCATCGGCCTCTACTCGATCGTCGGCGGCCTGCTCGCCGACGCCGTCACCGACATGATCCAGGGCCTCGCTGTGATGATCGGCCTCGTCGTGCTCGTCTACTTCGTCGCGACCAAACTCGGCGGCTTGGAGCCCAGCCTCGCGAAGGTCGCGCCCGAGCGCCTCGCACCCCTCGCCGTCGGCGAGGACGGCTGGCTCGGCAAATTCGAAAAACTCGCCATCGTTTTCGGCGGCAGCCTGGTCTCGATCGAGATCATCTCGCGGCTTCTCGGCGCACGCTCGGCGCAAGTCGCCCGCACCGGCACCCTGATCGGCGGCCTCATGTATC
>JANOJW010000105.1:0-1777 GCA_031418955.1 Hyphomicrobiales bacterium
AAGAAGCCTGGTTGTCCCATCGCGAGCCCTCCGCGAGCACGTCCATGATAGGGAACGAGACAATCTGATTTGCCTACAGATGGAAAGCCGAATTATTCGAGGTGCCCATTGGTTGCAATCTTTAATCATAATAAGAATTACTTATATCACACAATTTATGGAGGATATAATTCTTTTGATATTGACTCCCGCAGAGCGATTGCAGTTGGATGTCGAAAAAAGCGGTTAGTTGAAACTTTTCCTTCAATTCCCACGCGACAGGAGCGCATAGACCTACTTGATACTGCCGAAAAAGCGGCTATAATTGATGCTGTGCGCCCATTTGTAGAAAAAAGGATGACGCCACTTTAAAAAAGCTATGTAATAATAGAATTTATCGAATCGGCTCTGTTCCGCCATCATGTAGGGCCATCACGTCCCTGACTGCGTCGGCGCAGCGGGGGATATCATGGAAGCCAAGCATTTCCAGGTGCTTGTCGATCAGCTCAGCTAACTGACGAAAGAGCAGCGCGACGCGATCGTCGAGGCCGCGAAGGCGCGTGCATCGGCAACCGACGCGATTTCGTTGATCGATGCGCGCTTCGCGACGGCGCCACAGTGCCCGCACTGCCGATCGAAGAACGTCGGCACGTGGTCGAAGCCCAAGCCGCTGACGCGCTACATGTGCAAGTCGTGCGACACGACGTTTACCGCGCTGACCGGCACGCCACTCGAAACGCTGCGCCGACGTGATGCGTGGCTCGACTACGCGCAGTGCCTCGCCGACGGCATCAGCCTGCGCAAGGCCGCGAAGCGCTGCAAGATCGCCCTCGATACGTCGTTCCGATGGCGCCATCGCTTCCTGGCCGTGCCGAAGGACAAGAAGGCCAAGGCGCTGTCGGGCATCGTCGAGGCGGATGAAACGTTCTTTCTCAAATCGCAGAAAGGTGCGCGCAAGGTGGTCGGTCGGAACCCGCGCAAACGCGGCGGAAAGGCAAGTAAACCGGGCAAATCCGACGAGCATCAACCGGTACTGATCGCGGGCGACCGGACCGGCGCGACCACCGACGCCATGATCGAGACCGTCAATGGCGACAGCATCAAGGGCCACCTCGGCGGCGTGGTGCAAAAGGAAACATTGCTGATCACCGACGGGGAAAAGGCCTACGCGGCTTTGGCCAAGACCTACGCGCTGATGCACGTTTGGATCATCGCCTCGAAGGGCGAGCACGTCTGGCAGGGTTATCACATTCAAAACGTCAATGCGTACACGAGCAACCTGAAGGGCTGGATGGTCCGCTTCCGTGGCGTCGCGACCAAATAACTCGACAGCTACCTCGGCTGGCGCCGCATGATCGACCGCGACGGCGATGACATGCCCGCCGAACGCTGGCTCTACGGCAGTTGCATAGATCGGTGCAAGGGCAGCTACGGCATTGCGGAACAGAGCCTCTTGGATTGGACTTGGTCAACAATAGACGCCGAATTAGACCAGTTGAGCAGGCTGATCCATACCACCGGCCGACCGCCTCTGGCTGACGGAATGTACCCACGACGAACCTGACAGAGGGTCTCCAGCATGATGCTGACCCTCACATCTCAGCACTTAGGTGGCCCGCATAAATAACTGAATCGTGTTGCGTGTGAAAGGGCGTGTGGCGGATTGACTCGGGAGGATTCACGGCGAGCGCGCGCCAGGCTATCCGTGTCGGATGATCGACACGCGAGCGATTCGGCTGCGGTGGGAAGCGGACGGCTCGAAGCGGGACGAGCGCGGCAAGCGTTTGTTCGCGGCAAG
>JANOJW010000106.1:0-7723 GCA_031418955.1 Hyphomicrobiales bacterium
CGCGCGCACCGGCCAGCGCCTGCAGTCGCTGTCGGGCGACCTGCGATCGACCGCCGGCCGACTCGGAGGAGATGCTGCCGCAACGCTCGGGTCGGCAGAAAATGACGTCGCACGCGCCACGGGCGGTATCGGTCAGATGACCCTGGACATGGACGATGCGCGCATCGCCGACGCACTCGCACCCATGCTGATGCAGCTCGAGAGCGCCGAGGCGCGACTCGCCCCGCTTGCGGGCGGCGCAATGCCAGCCATCGCCCGGGACGGACCCCTGTTCGACCGCATGGCGGCCCAGGCCGATCGCATTGCCCAGCTCGCCATCCAGATCGAGCAAGCCCAAGAGCGGGTCCGGGCCGTCGCCCCGCTGCAAGCCGAGATCGAGGAGCTGCGCCGCCGACTCGAGCGCAGCCCGCGCGAGGCGCTCGTCGCCTGGTCGCGGCAGAACGCGGTGTTCTTCTCGAACGGCGTCGACTACCGCAACGATGGCGCTGCCCGCAGCATGCTCGACGAGGCCGCAGCCCTCATCAATCGTGCCGGAATTCCGGTTCGCGTCGTCGGCTTCACGGATCAGGCGGGCGAGCAGGCGGCAACCGGCGCGTCACGCAACCTGACGTTGTCGTTGCAGCGGGCCGAGCGCATCGTCGATGAACTCGTGCGCCGCGGCGTGCCGCGCAACCGCCTCCTCGCCGTCGGCCGCGGCGCCTCCGAGGTCGGGCCGCCACCCGGCCCCGCCAATCCCGCCCGCCGCGTCGAGATCGAGCCCGCCTTCATCGGCGAGGAGGGCGCGCCATGAGTGCTGCCGGCGCCAAGAAAATCCTGCTGCTCGGCGAGATCGGCGTCGGAAAGACGTCGCTCGTGCGCCGGCTCGTGCTTGACGAACTGCCGACCGATTACCGCCCGACCATGGGCGTCGACCTCTACCGCCGCATGGTCACTGGGCTCGGCAAGGGCGGCCGCGAAAGCCTCGATCTCGTGATCTGGGATATCGACGGCAACTACGGCCAGAGCATTTTCCGCCACGTCTACAGCAAGGGCGCATCCGGTGCGCTGATCATCGGCGATCTGACACGGCGGCCCACGCTGGAGCTGATGGTCGACTTGGCCCGGAGCTTCCAGGAGGCGATGCCGGGCCGGCAATTCTCGTTCGTGCTCAACAAGCTCGATCTGCTGGCGAGCAAAGCCGATGCGGATCTGCCCGAGGCGCTGAAGACGGCCCGCCAGCCGTTCATCTGGGCGTCCGCGAAGTCTGGCACCAACGTTGGCCCGGCGTTCGCGTCGCTGGCGGAAGCCATCCTGCGGCGGGAGGCGTGAGGCATGACGATCACCACCGACGACAGACTGACCGACACGGCGCGCTTCCTCGCCGATCGCGGCCTCTACGGCATGGTCTGGATGGACGAGAGCCTCAAGGTCGTCGAACGCTACGGGCGGCTCGTCGACTTCGTGCCGATCGGCGTGCGCGTGACGGAAAGCGTGCTGGCACTCCTGGGCTTCGACGAGCCGCTCGAGCAGTTGCGCCGCCGTCCCAACTGGGTGGTCGGCGTGCCCAACGTGCTGATCGACCCAACGGACCGGGCCGCGCCACGCCTCAATATCGGCGTCTATTGGGTCGAGGCGCAGAACCGCTATCTGCTGCTTGTCGCCCGCGATCTGGCGCGCACCGACCTCGAGGTGATGCTGCAGGCGCGGGTGCGCGCGCGCGCGATCGCGGAGGCAGATGTGGTCGCCAAGGCCCGCATCATCGCGCGCGCCAACGAAGAGCTGACGCGCGCCAACCAGGACCTGCAAGAGTTCGCTTTCGTCATCTCACACGACCTGCGCGCGCCGCTGCGGGCATTGCGCTATTTCGCGTCGGACGCGGCCGAAACCATCCAAGCCGGCGACCCCGAGACGACCGCTGGCCACATCGAGCGTGTGCGCGAGCAGGCCAAGCGCATGGCCGCGATGCTGTCGGGCCTGCTCGAGTACTCGCGCATCGGCCGCAAGCTCGAGGCGATGGAAGAGGTCGACACGGGCAAGCTGATCGAGGAGATCGTGGCCTCCGTCGATCGCTCGAAGCAGCTCCAGTTCGACATCGAAGGCGTCTGGCCGGTGATCAAGACCCTCGCCCAGCCGCTCGACATCGTGCTGCGCAATCTCGTCGACAACGCCGTCAAGCACCACGACCGCGACGACGGGACGATCATCGTGCACGGCGAGGACGGCGGCGCCTGCTGGATCTTCTCAGTCGTCGACGACGGACCGGGCATCCACGCCGACTGGCACGACGCCATCTTCGCGCCGTTCCGACGCATCGCCGATACCGAGGTTGCGCCCGAGGGCTCAGGTATCGGCCTCGCCCTCGTGAAGAAGACAGTCGAGTTTTTCGGCGGCGAGATTACCGTGCTGTCGGATCCGACGCGGCAGCGCGGCACAACGTTCCGGGTCTACTGGCCCAAAGAGCTGAGGCGTGTGGCCCCATGACGGGCACCAACACTTGAAGGAGCACGCGACATGAAGAGCCCGACCGGCGGCAACTTCCTCGCCCGCAAGAGCGACGTGACCAAGTTGCGCAAGGACCTCCCCGAGCTCAACGACTTCCTGATCGTGGAGGACGAGAACTTCGATGCGGACCGGCTGCGTGCGACGCTCCACATCATGTTCGGCTACGGCATCGAGGTGCGCCGCGCCAAGACGCTCGGCAGCGCGCTCGATCAGGTGATCGAGAAAAAGCCCGAGATGGTGTTCCTCGACGATTATCTGAAGCCGAACGACAACGCGACGCAGACGATCCCGTTCCTGCGCCGCTGCGGCTACACGGGGCCGATCGTGGTGGTGAGCGGGGCCGTCGACCGCCACCGCAAGTCCACGCTGTCGAAGGCTGGCGCCATCGACGTGATCCACAAGGACGACCTCGACAGCGTGCGTATTGCCGAGGCGCTGGCCCGCGTCCATGCCGCGATGAAGGCCGAGAAGACCGACACGCTCGCTGGCAAGTCGGAGGTTGCGGACTGACGTCAGGCCTCACGGATCCATGGCAACGGATCGTATATTCGAGCCCGCGCAAGCCAGCCTCAGGTCATCGCCCAGTCCGCCAGCACGACGCGGTTGCCGCCCAGGCCTTCGAAGGCCTTGGTGCGGCAGGTGAGCACGAGCACCTGATGGGCGCTCGCCGCCTGCGACAGCGCCCGGAACATGCGCTCGATGCGCGCATCGTCCGAATACACAAGCGCGTCGTCGAGGATCAAAGGCACCGCCTTACCGGTGTCGGCTAGCAACCGCGCGAACGCCAACCGCACGAGCACCGCGATCTGCTCGCGCGTGCCGTCGCTGAGCCTGTCGATCGGCTCGAGACTACCCGCGCGTTGCAAGACTTCGGGCTCGAGCGCCGTTCCGAAGCCGATCGACGCGCCGGGGAGCACATCGTCGACATAAGTTGCCAGCCGCGACACGATCGGCCCGTGGAAACGGTCCTTGGTCGCTGCCTGCTCAGCCGCGATCTCAGCCGAAATCAACTGCAGGGCCGCGACGTCCTCGGCGACATGCGCCACCTCGACGGTCGCCGCCCGTGCGTCCACATCAAACGCCTCGGCCATCGATGCGGCGTCCTCGTTGCGCAGGCCGGCAAGCTCGCCCTCGACGCGGGCAGCCTCCTCGCCGATGCGCTTCAGCTCGCTCGTGCGTTGGACGAGCGATGTCTCGGCAGCGAGGAGACGCCCTTCGTGGCAGGCGAGGCCCTCCGCATCGGGCGATTTCTCGCGCCAGCCCGCGAAAATGCGCGCCGCCTCGTTGAGGTGCTGCTCGGCGGTCTGGCGGGCAACGACGAAGGCTGCGCGCGTGTCGGCGCGCTGCTCGAGTGCCGGTAGCTGCATTTCGAGCGTCGCGTACTGCTCGCGCCGGGCCTCCATCGAGGCCTTGAGCCCTGCGTCTACCGCCGCGAGTGCTGCGATGCGTTCGGCGGCCTGAGATGCCGCGTGACGCGCCTGCTGCAACGACAACCGTGCTGCCGCCAGAGCGTCCGAGACCGCGCGAGCGGAACGTGGTGCCTCTGGCATCGCGTTCATGGCCATCGACGCCAGCTCGGCCTCGACGGCCTCCGCTTTCGCTGAAAGTACCGCGACGCCGTCCGGTGCAAGAGCCGCGGCGCGTACGCTGATCCTCGCCAACTCGGACTCGAGCCCTCGCCGCCGGCGCAGCATCGCCTCCATGGCAGAAGCGCTCTCGGCTTGCGCTGCGGCGAGCAAATCGGTGAGCCGCGCGCGGTGCCGGCCGAGCTGCGGCTCGAGTGCGGCGTGGTCGTGCGCGGCGGCCGGCGTGATGGTGATACGTCCGACACCGGCGATATCGAGCACCAGCGGCGCCGTCGTATCGAGGCGCGCGCCATGATCGAGCGGCGTGCCGTCGACCATGATGGGCCGCGCCGCGCCGGGCACATAGGCGATCTCGATGCGCGTTGCCGCGGCGGCACGGCGCGCCTCCAGTACCGCGATCGCGCCGGCCTCATGCTGCGCCATCTGCAGGCTATCGTCATCGACGATGATCAGGGCTGCATCGCGCGCCAACTCGGTTGCACGCGCGGCGAGCGCTATCGCCTCGGTCCGAGCCGTTCGCAGGCGGTCGCGTTCCGCGAGGAGTTTGGCGCGCTGCTCGTGCGCGAGGCTCGACGCCTGCTCGGCTTCGAGTGCGGCGATGGCGGCTTCAGCATGTCCAGCGGCGGCGCGGGCGGCATCGGCGGCGGGCGATTCCGCTGCGCGCCGGTCGGCTAGTCCCGACAGCTCCGTCGCGTCCGCCGCAATGCGCTGCCCGAGCGCCTCGAGCCCCGAGATGGCGCGATCGTGGTCGGCCTGATCGCGCGCTGCAGCGTCATGCCGCTGTTCGGCCGCCGTCATCGCCTCGCGGGCTTGCGCGGCACGGCCTGCTGCTTCGCGCGCGGCATCGACAGCGTGGCGCGCCGTCTGCACGGCACGAGCGAGCGCGCCCGAACGTAGCGGCTCGGCGAGCGCCGTCTCGCGTGTGCGCAAATCCTCGAGGCGGACGAGCTGGGTTGCGGCCAGCAGCACGCGCTGGTTGGCGCGCTCCAAGGCCTCGGCCGCATCCTTGGCGCGCTTCAAGGCGAGCGCATAACGTCCGGTCGGACGCGGCACCGCATGTTGGGTGAGCAAGGCGCTCAGCCGCACCGCAATCTGATCCTGCAGCGCGCGAACGCCCTCGCCGGATGCCACGTCCTGGATATCGCGGGTCAGCGCCGCCATGATCTGCGAGCGCGACTGGTCCTTCAGCGCCAGCGGCGCCAGCGCGTCACCCTGCGCGAGCCAGAGCAGCGGGAAACGCCCACCGCCGTCGGGGCCATCGATCAGCGCCGTGAGCCGAGCTTCCGCATCTTCGCCGCGCAACCGCTCGACGCCGTCGAGCCGCATGAGCTCCACCGACTTCTGCGCGAGATAACGCTTGCGCAGCCGCCACCGCTGCGCCCCGATCTCGAGATCGACCTCGATGGTCGGCGCGCCGCCGTCGTAGGGCTTCAACTGCTCGGCCTTCTTCGAGGAGTGTCTTTCGGTCAGAGCGAAGCGCAGCGCCTTCAGAATCGTCGATTTGCCCAGTTCGTTGGGGCCGGCGACGATGTCGAGCCCGCCGCCGAGGCCTTCGAGCGCGACGGGCGCGCGGAAGCGGCCGCACTCGGCGAGACGGATGGCGCGGACCTTCATGCGGCCTCCGCGAGGCTGGTCGCGGACGACGGCAGGGTCAGCAGCAACTCGAGCGCGCGTGCCGCGATGCGCGCTTCGGCCGGGTCGGCGTTCGCATCAGTGCACTGGGCCTTCTGGCGCAGGCGTTCGGCGATGTCACGGACGGCGCCCGCCGGCAGCGCGTCGATGTCGTCGGCGGTCGCCACCACGGCGAGCCCCGTGCGATCGACGCGGAGCGAGAACAGCGCGCCCTCGAGGCGGGCGAGCGTGCGTTCGAGACCCGTCAAGGCGGCGGGCGTGCTGCGACCGGTGACGGTGAGATCGAGCAGGCACGCCCCGGCGGCCACCGGTGCCGCCGCGATATCGCGTTCGATCGCCGCAAAGGCCCCGGGCTCCAGTCCTTCGGCCACGCGCGACAGCCAGTGGAACGCACCGGTGCGCACCGGCTCGACGGCGATGCGCTGGCGTTCCCCTCCAAGCCGCACGATGAGCGCGTGGCCCGGATCGTTGTCCGAAAAGCCGTCGGGCTCGGGTGTGCCCGAATACCAGGTGGCGGGGCCGATCTGTTTCATGCCGTGCCAGTCGCCGAGCGCCAGGTAGTCGAGGCCCGCGAGGCGGGCGCGGTCGGGCGCGATCGGCACTGCCGCCTCGCCAAGGTCGCCGAAGCCCTTGATCGAACCGTGCGCCAGGCCGATGCGCAGCGTGCCGGCCGGCGTCGCCGCCTCGCTCATCCACGCGGTCGGGTCGCCGGTCGTGGATTTCGCCGCCAGTGGCGCCGGCAACAGCACGACGCCCGACGAAATCTCGACCGGCCCTGGCGCCAGATGCAGCCGCACACCCTCCGGCACGCCGAGCGCCTGCGCCGCCTGCCACACGCCACCCGCGCGCGCTGGATCGTGATTGCCGGGCAGCAGATGCCATACGATTCCCGCCTGCGACGCCATGCGCGCCATCGCCTGCCGGATCGCCACGTCGGCCGGCGTCTCACTGTCGAACACGTCGCCCGCGACCAGCACATGTGTGACGCCGGCCGCGCGAGCGACCGCGGCGAGCCGGTCGATGGCTTCGAGCCGGGCATGGCGCAGCACCGCCGCCTTGTCGGCCTCGAACCGGCCGAAAGGCTTGCCGAGCTGCCAATCAGCCGTGTGAACGAATGCGAACGTCATGCGTGATCCCGGTGTCCAGCGAATCACTGACAACGATACAGTTCCGCATTTGTTCTGGCAAGGAGGCGCAGACAGAAAGCTGGTGACAACGGGTGACAACGGCGTCGAGCCGTAGGGCGCAATAGCGCGCCCGCCGATCGATCCTTTTGCACCAGCGCTCGACGCGCGTATTGCGCCGTCTTGCTCCAACGAACGACTTGCAGCGGCGAACGTCGCGGCGCAATACGCGCGTCGAGCGCTGGCGATCGTGGAGTGCGCAGTGGGCGCGCTATTGCGCCCTACGGCCCACGTCACGCGCCCTCAATCCACGGGCTGCCATCCCGGCGGCGTGTCGCCGAGCGGATAGGCCTCCTCGATGACGTAAGGCCCGCCACCTTGACGCGGGCGCGAGGAATACAGCACGAATCGCGACACCTCGAACGGCGCGATCCGCAGGCGGCCGCGGCCGCCCAGGAAGCGCGCGACAATCTCGGGCGGTGTGTGGCGAAGGCGGGCGAGCGTGACGTGCGGACTGAACGCCTTGGGTTCGGGCGGGATGCCCGCCGAGCGCGCCGCCCGCTCGCACGCGCGCTGCAGGTGCTCGAGCGCGAGGCCGCCCGAGACCTCGGCATGAATGGTGCGGGGGTCGTTGCCGCCGAACGCGCCAAGCCCCGTGATGTGCAGCTCGAACGGGTCGCCGTCGATGCTGGCGAGGAAGCCCGCGAACTCGTCCGCGGTGGGGTTGTCGACGTCGCCCGCAAAGCGCAGCGTGATGTGCAACGCCTCGGGCTCGACCCATTTGGCGCCGGGCAGCGGCCCGCGCACCAGCGCCAGCCGCTCGCGGATGTCTTCGGGGATTTCCAGTCCAACGAACAGGCGGGGCATGTCGGGAGCCTCCAGGGTGAGGCGGTGGGGGGG
>JANOJW010000107.1:0-2914 GCA_031418955.1 Hyphomicrobiales bacterium
AGTCGATCGCCATGCCCTTGGTCAGCATTTTCAGAGCGCCTTTCGACGCCGTATAGGGCGCAATGGTCGGCCGCCCGAGCTCGCTGTTGACCGAGCAGACGTTGATGATCGCGCCGCGCTTCCTCGGGATCATGTGGCGCGCCACCGCCTTCGCCATGTGGAAGGGTGCGTCGAGGTTGGTCCGCATCAGCTCGCGCCAGGTCTCGTCGGCAATGGTGTCGAGCTCGCCGCGCCGTTGGATGCCGGCGTTGTTGACCAGGATATCGATCGGCCCGACCTCGGTCTCGATGCGGTCGACGCCTGCGACGGCCGCTCCTGGGTCCGCCACGTCGAACGCGGCGACGGCAGCCTTCAGGCCTTGCGCACGGATGGCAGCCGCGACCCGATCGGCCTTTGCCGCCTCCCGGCCGTTGATCACGACGGTTGCCCCGGCTTGGGCGAGGCCATGCGCCAGCGCCTCGCCGATGCCGGCCGACGAGCCCGTCACCAGCGCCACGCGGCCGTCGAGCTTGAACTTGTCGATGATCATTCGGATGGCTCCATGCTAGTACTCCCTCTCCCCGCACGTCCACACGGAGCATGGCCTCGTGATGACACACTTGTGCGAAACGGGCAGATGGCCGGGGCCCTGTGGACTTGGCCGCGCCTCACCCTAACCCTTTCCTCAATGCGAGTGCAGTGCAATGGGGAGAGGGAATTCGACGGAGAGCCCCATGCGCGCGGTCGTCATTCATGCGGCGAAGGATCTGCGGATCGGCGAGGTCGACGCTGGCGCACCGGGGCCGGGCGAGGTCCGGGTGCGCATCGAGGCGGGCGGCATCTGCGGCTCCGACCTGCATTACTTCCACGAGGGACGGATCGGCACCATCATGCTGAAGGAGCCGATGATCCTCGGCCATGAAGTCGCCGGCCGCATCGAGAGCGTCGGCGCGGGCGTCGAAGACCTAGCGCCCGGCAGCCGCGTCGCGGTGAGCCCGAGCCGGCCCTGCGGCGCTTGCCGGTTCTGCCGCGAGGGCCAGCAGATCCACTGCCTCGACATGCGCTTCTACGGCAGCGCGATGCGCTTTCCACACGTGCAGGGCGCTTTCCGCGAGGTGCTGGTGGCGCAAGCATCACAGTGCCATCTGGTCCCGGCTGACCTGTCGGCCGGCGAAGCCGCGATGGCGGAGCCGCTGGCGGTGTGCCTGCACGCGGTCAATCGCGCCGGGCCGATGCTAGGTAAGCGCGTGCTGGTCACCGGTTCGGGCCCCATCGGCGCGCTGTGTGTGATCGCTGCCCGGCGTGCGGGCGCCGCAGAGATCGTCGCAACCGACCTTTCGGATGCGCCGGGCGCCGTGGTGCAAAAACTCGGCGCTGATCGTTTCATCAATGTCACTAAGGACACTGCGTGGACCACCACTTATGCCCACGACAAGGGCGCGTTCGACGTCATGCTCGAGGCGACAGGCAGCGACAAGGCGCTGTCGCAGGCGCTGGAGGTGGTGCGTCCGCGCGGCATCGTCGTGCAGGTCGGCATCGGCGGCATCGGCTCGTTGCCGCTCAACGTGATCGTGGCGAAGGAGATCGACCTGCGCGGCACATTCCGGTTCCACGAGGAGTTCGCGCTCGCCGTGACGCTGCTCTCAAAGCGCCTCGTCGACGTCCGCCCGCTGATCTCGGCAACCTTTCCGCTGGCCGAGGCGCGCGCCGCCTTCGATCTCGCCTCCGACCGCACGCGGGCGATGAAGGTGCAACTCGCGTTCTGACCCTGGCCGTCAATTCGTGTCTCGCCAGCGGTCACGACGATGTGTAGTCGTCGCGGCGATCCAGACCGCCAGCACATCCGTTTCGAGCCAGATTGCCCTTCAACCCGCAGCCGGTCCCATCCCATGCCCAATCCCCGCACGCTTGCCGTTGTTGCAGCCCTGCTCGCCGCCGGCCCGGCGCTCGCTCAGGAGGACTACGGCGCGTGGCCGCCCTTGAAGAGCACGTTCCCGTCGACCGGCGGCGGCGGCTTCACGATCAAGGGCTACGATCCCGTCATCACGGGCGGCAAATGCATCACCACATTCATGGCGGTCGAGGCGGGCGTTGATCCCAAGGTCTACGCCAATGTCGCGGAGTTCGAGGCGGTACCGGTGCAGGGCGGCATCTTGTGCCAGAACGGCAAGTGGCGCGCTTTTGAAGGCGGGGCGACCGGTACTACGCCCTTCCGGATGTTCTTCAAGGACGGTGTTTTCCGCGGCGCGCCATAGCCCGCCGAGTGGAGTGTGGGGCTCAGTGCGAGCCCTTGCGGAACAGCGTCGTCGCGAGCAGCCCCGCCGCCACCGCCAGCATCACCGTCGCGATGCCATAGCTCAGCGGATAGCGATGCGCGAAGGCATGCAGCGCATTCTCGAGCCCCTCGCGCTCGAGATCGAGGCGGGTCGCATGCCGTGAGATCAGCTCACCGTTGCGGAACAGATAGACGCGCGTCTCGAAGCCGCCGATCGTCACGTTGGCCGGCACGTCGACGGAGGCTCGGAACAGACTGCGACCAATGAAGGCGACGCTGTACTCCTCCTGCTGGAACAGCTTTGCCGCGCGTTTGAGACGGACCACCGCATCCCGGAACTCCTTGAGTTCGGCGGGCGCCCGCTCGGCATCGCCCGGCGAGAGCACCATGGGGGCGTGCTCGAGCCCGATTCCCGCCGCTTTCAACAAGTCGACGGAGGCGATCTCGTCGATCGGGCGTGTCGAAATGATCGAATAATAAGACGGAACGCTCAAGAACTCGACACTATCGGAATTGATCCAGATTCCAGCGACGCGCGACTTCTTGCGCGAGATCAGACGCGACGGTGTGCCGGATACGACGATGACGATATCGTACAGCCCGGCCTCGGCGCTGCTCTGACGGCTGTTCTCGACCGCGCCGAACACCACGATTTCTGTC
>JANOJW010000108.1:0-5527 GCA_031418955.1 Hyphomicrobiales bacterium
TGCGCAGCGTGCCCTGCGCCAGACGGTGGGCACGCACGAGGCCCATCAGATCGCCCTGCGGCAGGGTGAGGCCGGCGCTCTCGATGGCGACGTCGGCGCCGGTGCCCATGGCGATGCCGACGTCGGCGGCGGCAAGTGCGGGTGCATCGTTGACGCCGTCGAAACTGTCCCTATTTCTGTTCGTCCCTATTTCTGTCCTCCGGACTATTGCGCTGCGGTGACCAGGATCTCGACGAGATCTTTATCCGCCAAAGTGACGCCAATGCAGGCGCGCTGTGGCGGATTGGCACGATCAACCCATTCATCCCAGGCGCGATCCATTTCCGGTTTGCGGCTCATGTCCGTGATGTAGACGGTGGCGCGCAAGATGCGCGATTTGCTGGTGCCGGCTTCCGCAAGGGTGGCGTCGATCTGAGCCAGCGCGTCTTTCGTCTGCTCGTAGAGTGGGGCAGACTTGTTTTTGGCGGTGGCGACCGTGTAGACGATGCCGTCATGGGAAACGCCGCGACTACGCGTCGGGTTGGTCCCGGCAAAACGCTTGATCATGTCGTTGCTCCTCGGTGTTGACGTTGTAGCGTCGCATCGGCACGGGCCACAGTGTCGATCGGGCGTCAGCCTTTGGCAAGATCGAACCGCTCGAAACAGGGACAGCTTCAATTTCGAAGCCATGGCAGGCGCGAGGGTTCACGCAGCAGGCGCCCCGCGCCGATATTGAAACGGGCACTATTTCTGTCTCCACCAGCATGCATGCAGCCGCACAGACAGCTTGCCGCCCGGAGCCGCATGTGTTCTTGTTTGAGGATGAGCTGCCGTCGAGGGTTCGATCTAAGACTTACAGAATGGCGGATCAATAACAGTGTAGGTCTGCCTAACTATCGACAGCAATACGCGACAATTCCGAAAGTATTCCAGAGCAGAAGGTGCAATCACGTGTTTCGGCGATGTCAACTGTTGGTTCTTGTCCTACTTGTGACGCTTGTGTCAATCTTGGCCGACTCCTGTCCGGCCGCCGCTGAAAGCCGTCTGGCCCTCATCATTGGTAACGGGAAGTACCAACGGATCACCCCTCTTGATAATCCAGTCAACGACGCTAAGTTGATGGCCGAAACGCTCAACAAGCAAGGCTTTGACGTCGCATTCCATATGGACCTCGACCTGAAGGCCATGAAGCGGGCACTGCAGGTTTTCTACGGAAAAGTGCAGGCTGCTGGAAAAGGTGCGATTGCTCTGGTCTACTACGCTGGCCACGGTGTGCAGGTAAAGGGCGTTAACTACCTAATCCCGGTCGATGCCGAGATCGAGCGCGAGGGCGACGTCGACATCGAGGCAGTGCGCGCAGATAGCATTATGGAGATGATTGCTAACGCTTCTAGTCCGCTCAACATTGTCATCATTGACGCCTGCCGCAATAATCCCTATCGCGGCTTTCGGAGCGCCGCGCGTGGGCTTGCGCAGATCGACGCGCCGACAGGCACGCTGGTTGCGTTCTCAACGGCACCTGGCAGGGTCGCAACCGACGGCCCCAAGGGTGGCAACAGTCCCTATTCGGCAGCGCTAGCCAAGGCCTTGATGGAGCCAGGCTTGCGCGTTGAGGACGTTTTCAAGCGCGTGAGACAAGCAGTAAATTCCGAAACGCAAGGACTGCAAGTGCCGTGGGAATCATCATCCCTTGTAGGTGACTTTTATCCTGCGGGTCGATCGGCTCCAGGCACGATTGCAAGTCCACCGCAGGCGGCCATCGCGCCAATAGTGAGTCAAGCGAGGTCAATCGCGTCCGCAATGCAGGAAATTCACCGCGAGACCAGAACGGAACATGTGCGTCAATCTAGTCGGGGGAGTTCGTGGGCACAACTAACCTGGAATAGGGACAACAAAATTCCCGCCGATGAAGAGTGCGAAGTTGACTTGGCGAGGATCGCAGTTAGCAACTACGAGTTCGAGAGTGATACACTATTCGGTGGCGCATGCAGGTTTGTTTTGATGCCTCGTGGCGGCAGCAGCAGACCCGCGATCTTGATCGATGGCAAAGTGGCGCCAGCTTGTTACGCGACATTTTACATTCGAGAGAGTACGCATCTCACCTGCATCAGCATCCAATCACGAATTGAATTCATGACGAAACAGGCGTCCATGGCCCCCCCGAGAAAAACGAACTAATCTCAATTCCGTTCATTGGCCCGAGCTTGCCGGACCCCACCGCCAGGCCCGACCTCAATCGTGGTCGAGGTCGAGGCGGCGCAGGCGCAGTGCATTGGCGATCACCGAGACCGACGACAGGCTCATGGCGGCGGCCGCCAGCATCGGCGAGAGCAGCGTGCCCAGCAGCGGATAGAGCACACCGGCAGCGATCGGAATGCCGAGCGCGTTGTAGCCGAACGCAAAGCCCAGGTTCTGGCGGATGTTGCGCAGCGTGCCCTGCGCCAGACGGTGGGCACGCACGAGGCCCATCAGATCGCCCTGCGGCAGGGTGAGGCCGGCGCTCTCGATGGCGACGTCGGCGCCGGTGCCCATGGCGATGCCGACATCGGCGGCGGCAAGTGCTGGCGCATCGTTGACGCCGTCGCCGGCGAAGGCGACGCGATGGCCACGGGCCTTCAGTGATGCCACGAGTGCCGCCTTGTCGGAGGGCGAGACGCCCGCGTGCACGCTGGTGATGCCCAATCGGCGGGCGACGGCGTTGGCGGTGATTGCGTGATCGCCCGAGGCCATCACCACGCGGATGCCGCGAGCTTGGAGTGCGCGCAGCGCGGCAGGCGTCGTCGGCTTGATCGGATCGGCGACGGCGACGAGACCCGCGATGCGCCCGCCGACGGCAATCATCAGCGCCGACTTGCCGTCTGTGCGCAAGGCTTCGAGCTGCGCCTCATGCGGGCTCGGATCGAGGCCGAGACCGCGCATCATCGCCGCGTTGCCGAGCGCCACGTCCTGCCCCGACACGACGCCCTTGGCGCCTTGACCGGCGATGGCCTCGAATGCTTCGGGTTTCAGCGCCGTGATGCGCCGCGCCTTGGCGCCCGCGACGATCGCCGCCGCGATCGGGTGCTCGCTGCCGCGTTCCAGGCTGGCGGCAAGACGCAGCAGCATCTTCTCGTCGAGGCCCGGAAACGCGACCACGTCGGTCATCGTCGGCTTGCCAGCAGTGAGCGTCCCCGTCTTGTCGACGACGAGCGTGTCGACGGCCGCGAGATGCTCGAGCGCGGCCGCCTCCCGCACCAGCACGCCTGACCGCGCGCCACGCCCGACCGCCACCATGATCGACATCGGCGTGGCGAGCCCCAAGGCGCAGGGGCACGCGATGATCAGCACCGACACCGCCGCGACGATCCCATAGGCGAGCGAGGGAGTTGGTCCAAACAGCAGCCAGGCGAGGAACGCCAGCACGGCGACGGCTACGACCGCCGGCACGAACCACTGAGAGATGCGGTCGGCGAGGTTCTGGATCGGCGCGCGGCTGCGCTGAGCGTCGGCGACCATCCCGACGATCTTGGCGAGCATGGTCTCGGCGCCGACGCGGCGCGCCTCCATGACGAGGCTGCCGCTGCGGTTGAGGGTGCCGCCGGTGAGGCTCGCGCCCGGCCCCTTGTCGACCGGCATCGCCTCGCCGGTGAGCAGCGATTCATCGACCGCCGACTGGCCCTCTATGACCACGCCGTCGACGGGCACGGCTTCACCCGGCCGGACGCGCAGCCGCTCGCCGACCGCGATCGCCTCGAGCGCCACGTCGCTCTCTTGGCCGTCGGCGCCGATGCGGCGCGCGGTCTTGGGTGCCAGATCCATCAGCGCGCGAATGGCGTCGCCCGTGCGCTCGCGGGCCTTCAATTCCATCACCTGCCCCGCGAGGACGAGCACGATGATCACGGCGGCGGCCTCGAAGTAGACGCCGACCGTGCCGCCGTGGCCGTTGCGCAGTTCGGCTGGAAACAGGCCCGGCAGCAGCACGGCGACGACGCTGAAGAGAAACGCTGCGGCAACGCCGATGGCGATCAGCGTCCACATGTTGGGTTGGCGATCGCGGATCGAGGCGACGCCGCGCTCGAGGAACGGCCAGCCGCACCAGAGCACGACAGGCAGCGCGAGGATCAGCTCGAGCCACTGCGCAGCCCGCGGCCCGATCCAGGAGTGCAAAGGAATGCCGATATGGGGCGCCATGGCGATCGCCACGAGCGGGATCGTGAGCAGCGCGCCGATTTTCAGCCGCCGCGTGAAATCGACCAGCTCGGGATTGGGGCCGGCATCGCGCGGCGGCACGCCCATCGGCTCGAGCGCCATGCCGCATTTTGGGCAGGTGCCGGGTCCGATCTGCACGATCTCGGGATCCATCGGGCAGGTGTACTTGGTCCCCGGCGCTTGGCTTTTGGCCTCGGCAGCGGCGGCTTTTTCGCGCGCCGCGGGGTCCAGATAGCGCACAGGATCGGCGGCGAAGCGCGTACGGCAGCGGTCGGCGCAGAAATAGTAGTCATGGCCCTCGTGGCGGTGCGTGTGCTTGGCCGTCGCGATCTCGACCGTCATGCCGCATACAGGATCGATCGCCTGCCCGGCGTGCGGCGCGGCTACAGTCATCGCGTGCAGGGCATCCGACATCAGGGCATCCGGTTGGCGCTGGACCACTCGGGTTAGATGGCGACCTGCGGACCGGGGGTCAAGCCTTGGCGCTTGCAACCATCGGCATGCGTCAAACCCAGATGAACTTCACCCCGGCAATGAGCAGTACGACGGCGAGCAACCGCCGCAGCAAGACATTCGACGCATGACGTGAGCCAAAGTGCGTGCCAAGCAATCCGCCGGCGAGCGCGGACGCTGCAAACAGCGGCAATTCGGCCGGCAAAGAGCGTAGCGCGACGAGATTGCCCATCAGCCCGGCCAGCGAATTGAACAGGATGAATGGAAGCGTGATGCCGGACGCCTGCCGAGGATCAGCCCATCGCATCATCAAGAGGATGGGGCTCAAGAAGATGCCGCCACCCGTGCCGGTGAGGCCCGACAGCAGCCCGACCGAGCCCCCCGTGAGCAAGCCCCCCGCGACTGGAACGGCGGTTGCCCCCTCGGCGGCAGCGGCCGGATCGTGCTGCCGCTTCGTCAGCAACATGGCCGCGGCGATGATGAGGATCGTGCCGATCAGCAAACGATACCACGTCCCCGGCAATTGAATGGCCCCGCCGATGAAGGCACACGGGACCGAAGCGGCGAGCAGCGGCAGCAGTGCCCGCCATTTGACGAACCCGAGGCGGTACCAGCGCACGGTTCCGAGCCCCGCCACGAGAACATTCAACACCAGCGCAGTCGGCTTCATCACCACGGGTGCGATGCCGACCAAAGCCATCGCCGCGATATAGCCGGACGCGCCGGCATGCCCGACCGACGAATAGAGTAACGCGGCCGCGAAGATCAGCGCCGACAACACGGCCATATCGACAGAGATTGCGAGACCGAACATGCGTCCACCATGCTATATCCAATTGGATATAGCATGGTGGACGCATGTTCGGTCTCGCAATCTCTGTCGATATGGCCGTGTTGTCGGCGCTGA
>JANOJW010000109.1:0-15215 GCA_031418955.1 Hyphomicrobiales bacterium
GCCTCGAAGGCCGGCGCGGTCTTGGGAAAATCCCGCCACAGATCGTCCAATATCGTCTCCGTCTTCGCGTCGGTCATGGCCTATCTCCTTGACCATGCTACCTATTCGACGATTGCGCCTGAACTAAGGGGACAGGCATGCCTGAGGATCCCGATTTGTAGATCCTAACAAAACATTAAATTAACAGTTTTGGCATTCACCTTGTCGAACCCAAGTATTCGACTAACAAGGTCTTATCGGTTAGAAAAAGCATAACGAAGCACGAGACACCCCACACCACCCGAGAGTAACCAGCGTCATGGACCTCCACTCCGCACTCCGACTGGACGGCACGCGCTGGAAGCTCGCACGGCTTGGGGCCTTCCTGTGCTTCGCGCTGGCTTGCGGCCTCCTGGTCGTCTCGCTCGCGAGCCCCTCGCGGGCAGCGATCGGTCCGCAGCCGAAGATGAACGTGACGGCCGCCCGGTGACGGGCGGTGGCCCGGCCGGAGCCTCATCCGGCCAGATTTTACTCTGACTGCCTCTCCTCCTCCTCCTGCGACCTCAAAGGCCCTGCATCCCAACGGAGCGGGGCCCTTTTCTTTGTTGGGTCACGATGCGGGCAGGCAGGGTTACTTGCGCAGGAAATGCCAGACGCCGTCGGCACCGATGCCGATGCGCCAATGATCATAGCGCCCCGCATCGCGCATGGCTTTGGCCGCGGCGTGCGGCACGAGGCGCAGCAACTCGACATCGCGCTCAGGTGTCAGGTCCTTGACACCGGTCTCGGCGAAGTGCGGCCAGACGTAGACCCGGGTGTTCTCCACATCGCGGCCGAGCGGGACGGCGACATAGCCGGCGTCGAGGATGTCGGCCAGTGCGGCGAGCACTTCGCGGCCTTCGCCGTCGGCGGACGCTTGCTTCAGCCAGGCGATGGGGTCGGCCGCCGGGGCATCGCCGAACGCGGGCTTCATCTCGTTCAGCTCCATCGCGCCTTTGATCTCCTCGATGCGGCCCGAGCGGACGGCGGCCAGAATCGCCTCGCGCATCTCGATCACCGGCTGCGGCAGGCCCTCGGTGCCATAGCGCACGACCAGCGCCTGTAGGGCTGCTTGGCCCTTGGTCGCCGGGGCCGGTGTCCCTTTCTTCTGGGCGTAACTGATCCCGGCCGAGGATGCGTGGACAAGTAGGGCCAGCGCCAGTAGGACTAGCCGGGCTCGGATTGAACGGTCGAAACGTCCGGGCACCATGGGAGGATCTCGCGTGATCGGGCTCGGCCACCTTTGGCAGGAGATGGCGTCGCACGCAAATGCTGCGGCACGCTCCCGTTTCCCGTCTGAGCAAGGTTCTCGATGACCTTGATGGCCTTGATCCCCAACCCGCTGATCATTCCGGTTGGTTTCATCATCGGCGTGCTGATCGCGCTGCCGTTCGGGCCGACCAATCTCCTCGGGCTCCAGCGGGCAGCCGAGCGGGGCTTCTTCGGCGGGCTCGCGGCAGGGCTCGGCATCATGATCGGTGACGGCCTCATTGCGCTTGGCGCAGCGCTGGGCGTCAATGCGATCTCGGGCGCTATCCGGCAATACCGTACCGCGATTCAGATCGTCGGCGGCCTGGCGCTGATCGGCGCGGGGCTGAAACTGTACCTGAGCCGGCCGAGCTTCACGAGCGTTGGCGAAGCCGAGCGGGCGACGCTTCGAGACTATGTCTGGGACATCCCCAAGCTCGCGTTCCTGACTTTGACAAATCCGGGCGCCGTGCTCGGTCTCGTCGCCATCTTCGGCGGCGTCAGCTCGTTCGTCGAGGTCGCTTCCTACATCGATGCGATCACCATGGTGGCGGCCATCATGGGCGGCAGCTTCTGCTACTGGCTGGCGGTCTCGCGCGCGATCTCGAGCTTGCGACATTCGCTCGATGCGGTCCGCATGACGGCCCTCAACCGGATCGCGGGGCTGATGTTGGCGGGCTTCGGCGGGTTGCTGATCGCCGAGATGCTGGTCAAGCGCTTCGGTCTGTTCGGCCTGATCTAACCGGGCCACGTTGCCTGCGCCATGCGCGTGGCCGCCATCAGACCGGCCGGCGTGGCCGTTCCCTGCGGGCCCGGTCCTGCTAAAGTCGTACTGATTTGCGCGCGAGGGAGCTGGGTGGCTGGCCAGGCGACGACCGACACGACGATCATCGACACGAACAAGCCGGCGCTGGAGTTGAGCTTCGCCCGGCGCGTGTTCGTGCTCGCAACCGTGCTCGTCGCCTCGGCCTCGTTCAACGCCGCGACGTTCTCGGTCACCGCCGTGCTGCCCCAGATCCAGGGCGCGCTGTCCGCCACCCAGGACGAGATCGCCTGGGCGGTGACGTTTCACATCCTGGCCACTGCCGTATGCATGCCGATGACCGGGTGGCTGGTCACCCGCTTCGGGCGCGGCAATGTGCAGTTCTGGAGCCTCGCCGGCTTCACGCTGGCGACGGTGATGTGCGGCTTCGCGCAATCGCTGGAGGGGCTGGTGTTCTGGCGGCTGGTGCAGGGGGCGACCGGCGCACCGATCCAGCCGCTCGGCCAGACCGTGCTGCTCGACGTTTTCCCGCGGCACCAGCACGGGCTCGTCATCGCCATCTTCGGGACGACCAACACGATCGGCCCGGTGCTGGGTCCAGTCATCGCCGGCTATCTCGCTGAATCGCTCGGCTGGCGCTGGGGCTTCTTCATGATCGTGCCGGTGGCCGCCGCCGCCTGTCTCGCCGCCCGCTTCGCGCTGCCCGAGGACCAGAACCGCCGCTCCGTCTCGCTCGACTGGATCGGCTTCCTGTCGCTCTCGATCGCCATCGCGGCGGCCCAGTTCATGCTCTCGCGCGGCCAGAAGTTGGACTGGTTCGAGTCAAACGAGATCATCATCGAGGCCTGCGTTGCTGTGCTCGCGCTCTACATCTTCCTCGCCCATTCGGCGACGGCGCGGAACCCCTATCTCTCGCCGCGGCTCTTGCTCGACCGCAACTACATGATCGGCCTCGGCCTGATCGTCATCTTCGGCATGTTGAACTTCACGCCGATGGTGCTGCTTCCCCCCCTGCTGCAGAACCAGCTGGGCTTCCCCGACAGTCTCGTCGGCTTCGTGGTGAGCTGGCGCGGCGCCGGCGTCATGGCCGGTTCCGCCCTCTCGATCATCACGCAGCGCTTCGATCCGCGCGTCAGCATGATCATCGGGTTCGGGCTGCAGATCGCCTCCGGCCTGTGGATGATGAGTCTCAACCTCAACGCCTCGCTGTTCGCCATGTGCGGCAATGCGATGCTGCAGGGCATGGCCGTCGGCCTGATCTGGACGCCGATCGTGACCACGGCCTTCCGTACGCTCGATCCCGCGCTGCGGCCAGAAGCCATCGCCGTGCTGCATCTGATGCGCAGCATCGGCTCGAGCTTCTTCATCTCGGTCGTGGTGACGGAAGTCGTGCGCTCGACCGGCGCCAACTACAGCCGCATGATCGAGCAGCTCTCGCCCTACAACAAGACGCTGGGCGAACCGGGCGTCATGGGCGGCTGGTCGACCGAGACGGCAAGCGGCATGGCCGCAATTGCCCGCGAGATCAACCGGCAGGCGGCGATGCTCGGCTACCAGAACGCGTTCGTGCTCTACACCATCATGTCGGTGGTCGCGATCCCGCTGGTGCTGATGCTCGGTGGGCGAAGGCGGGCGTAGCGCTACGGCGTCTCGACGCTGAGCATGAGGCCGATGTTCTGCACGGCTGCGCCCGACGCGCCCTTGCCGAGATTGTCGAGACGCGCGACCAGCACGGCTTGCCCGTGTCGCTCGTTGGCGAACACGCGCAGCTCCAGCAGGTCGCTGTCGTTCAACGCCAGCGCATCGAGGCGGCCGCCCTTCGCGGAGTGGTCGTCGGCCTTGATCACCCGGACGAGGCGCGCGCCCCTGTAGTGCTTCTCGAGCGCCGCCTCGAGATCGCGCGCCTTCGGTTTGCCCGGCAGCGTGTCGAGATGCAGCGGCACCGCGACCAGCATGCCCTTGGCGTAGTTGCCGACCGAGGGCACGAAGATCGGCCGCCGCTCCAGCTTCCCGTAGAGCTGCAGCTCGGGCACGTGCTTGTGCTCGAGGCCCAGGCCATAAACTTCGAACAGCGGCGCCTTGCCAGTCTCGTGGGCCTCGATCATCGACCGGCCGCCGCCGGTGTAGCCCGACACCGCGTTGACCGTGATCGGGTAGTCGGCGGGGATAAGGCCGGCCTCGACCAGTGGGCGGATCAGCGCAATGCCGCCGGTCGGATAGCAGCCGGGATTGGAGACGCGCTTGGACTTGGCGATGGCCTTGGCCTGCGCCTTGCTCATCTCGGGGAAACCGTAAGTCCACCCGGGCGACACGCGATAGGCGGTCGAGGCGTCGACGATGCGCGGCCCCTTGACGCCGAGTTCGTCGACTAATGCGACGGCCTCCTTCGCGGCGTCGTCAGGAAGGCAAAGGACGACCAGATCGACCTCTTTCATCAAGGCTTGCCGGGCGGCCGGGTCCTTGCGCTTTGCCGGATCGATAGAGCGTACGGCGACGCTGGTCACCCGGGCGAGGCGGTCGCGGATCTCGATGCCGGTGGTACCGGCCTCACCGTCGATGAAGATGGCCGGGCGCGTGGCGTTGCGGCCGATGGTGGCGGTCGATTTGGATGGGATTTTGGCGGCGGTCTTGGTGGCCATGGCGTGCGATCCTTCAGGGGCAGGCGATGAGGGAGATGGCGGTTCACACAGCAAAAAAGCCGCGCGAGGGGCGCGGCTTGCAGCGAAGATCGGCGTTTCAGACAGCCATCATCGCAGCCGCGCGGGAGCGCAGAGGCGGCGACGTCGCAGGATGATGCTGACGGACTTGATCATGTGGCCGGTTATGTGGAGTGTCGGTCGCGCTGTCAATAATTTTGCAAGCGGCGAATTGACTTTCGTCGCAGAAATACGCTGCGATCCTGGCGATCTGTCATGCACACCCGGTGCCCCGATGACCATGCCTCACCCAGCCCTTGACGTCGTCCGCGCAAAAGTCGTCGCCGCCGCCAGGGAGGCCGGCCGCGACCCGGCTTCGGTCACGCTGATCGCCGTGTCGAAGACCTTCGAGGTCTCGGCGATCGAGCCGGTGCTGGATGCCGGTCAGCGCAACTTCGGCGAGAACCGGGTGCAGGAGGCGAGGGCGAAGTGGCCGCCCCTCAAGTCCCGCAACCTCGACGTCGAGCTGCACCTGATCGGCCCCCTGCAGTCAAACAAGGCCGCCGATGCGGTGGCGCTGTTCGATGTCATCCACACCATCGACCGGCCGAAGATCGCTGCGGCGATCGCCGCCGAGATGATAAAGCAGGGCCGGCGGCCGCGCCTGTTCGTCGAAGTCAATACCGGCGAGGAGCCGCAGAAGGCCGGTATCCTGCCGCGCGAGACAGCGGCGTTCGTCGCCCATTGCCGGGACGACTTGAAGCTCGAGATCGCGGGACTGATGTGCATCCCGCCAGTCGACGAGGCGGCGGCCGTGCATTTCGCGTTCCTCGCCAAGCTCGGCCGTGAGATCGGGCTGGCGTCCCTGAGCATGGGCATGAGCGCCGACTACGAGACGGCGATCAACCTGGGCGCCACCCACGTCCGGGTCGGCAGCGCCATCTTCGGCCACCGGGGATAATGACACACGCCTGTCATCGATGAGCTTTAGCCTGGTGAGCTACGTGTCGCTAGCGCGCCCGTAGCCGTCGTGGTCCTATGTCTCGAGTAAATTCCGCAGCGAGAGGAGACCACCATGGCTGGCTTCAGGTTCGATCACATCCACATCTTCAGCAAGACTCCGGAAGCGACGGCCCAGTGGTACGAGAAAATGCTGGGCGCCGAGGTCATCCGCTCCGATCAGCAGGGCAAACCCCGCATCGACCTGAAGCTCGGCGGCGCCAGCATCTTCATCCTCGACGTGTCGGGCGACCCGAAATGCGCTGGCCCCGTCGGCCATCCCCATCAGGGCCTCGACCACTTCGGCCTGGAAGTGACCGGCATCGACAAGGTCTGCGACGAGTTGAAGGCCAAGGGTGCGGTGTTCACGCGCGGACCCGACACGATCCGCCCCGGCATCCGCATCGCCTTCATCGAAGGGCCCGAGAAGGTGTCGATCGAGCTGCTCGAGCGCTGGAAGGTGTGAGGCGAACGGATGACGCACAGCTGCAACGTGCTGGTGCTCTGCACGGGCAACTCGGCGCGCTCTCTGCTGGCCGAAGCTCTCCTAAACGACCGCTCCAAGGGCCGCGTGTGGGCCTACTCGGCCGGCAGCAAGCCACGCGGCGAGCCGCATCCTCTCGCCGTCGGACTACTGCTCGCGCGTGGGCACGAATGCGGCTATCTGCGCTCGAAGTCGTGGGACGAGTTTTCGGCACCCGGCGCGCCGGTGATGGATCTCGTCGTCACCGTCTGCGACAGCGCGGCCGGCGAGAGCTGCCCGTTGTGGCCCGGTGCGCCGTTGCGGGCACACTGGGGCATTCCGGACCCGGCGGCGGTCGAGGGTACCGACGCTGAGCGGCGCGCCGCGTTCGAGGTCGCCTACCGGCAGCTCGCAGCCAGGGTCGATGCATTCCTTGCGCTGCCGTTCGAGACGATGGCGGTTGGCGCGTTACAGCAGGCGCTGGCCGCGATCGGCAAGCTCCAGGGCGCGACCGACGGGACGAGCGGGCACTGAGCGAGGCTTGGCGCACGTCAAGCGAGTGGGGCGGGGACACACATGGCTTTCGACACGCCGCGGCGGCTCGCTGCGGAGTTCATCGGTACGGGCCTGCTGGTGGCGACCGTCGTCGGCTCCGGCATCATGGCCGCGAAGCTCGCGGGCGGGAACATGGCCATCGCGCTGCTCGGCAATACGCTACCGACCGGCGCGATCCTCGTCGTGCTGATCACCATGCTGGGCCCCGTCTCGGGCGCCCATTTCAATCCGGCGGTGAGCGCGGTGATGGCGATGCGCGGCGATCTCGCCGGCGGTCTGCTGGTCCCCTACGGAATAGCGCAGATTGCCGGCGGCTGCCTTGGCACCGTCCTCGCGCACGCCATGTTCGATCTGCCGCTGCTGCAGGCGTCGACCACCGCGCGCACCGGGACCGCGCAGTGGATCGCCGAGTTCGTGGCCGCCTTCGGGCTGCTCTTCACCATCGTTGCCACCGTGCGCCTGAAGCCCGAGGCCATCCCGGTCTCGGTCGGGCTCTACATCACGGCGGCCTACTGGTTCACGGCCTCGACCTCGTTCGCCAATCCGGCGGTCACCATCGCCCGCGCCCTGACCGACACTTTCGCCGGCATCCGTCCCGCCCACGTCGCAGGGTTCATCGTCGCGCAGCTACTCGGTGCGTTCGTAGGCGCCGGCCTCGCGCGCTGGCTCGTCGAGAGCGAGCGCTAGCGCGGTTGCGGAGTGGGCAACCGAAGCGCCAAGAGTAGAGCGCGGTTGCGGAGTGGGCAACCGAAGCGCCGAGAGAGAGCGCGCAAATTTACCCGGCAACCGTCACGCGCCGTCCCGTTGCGCCTGCCTCGAGCAGCGCGTCGATCAGATGGTGTACGCCCAAGGCCTCGCGGCCCGTCACGCGCGGGGCGCGCTTCGTCGCCACCGCCTCGATGAAATCCGCCCACACCGCGCGGTGGTAGTCGTGCGGGAACGCCATCGGATCAGCACCCGTGCCGCCGGCCGTACCGTCGGCGCCCAATTCCTCGCGCGTGCCATCCATCAGCTGCATGGCGAGCGAGGTGCCAGCGAGGCTCGCAGAACCCTTGGTGCCCGCGATGTCGATGCGCTCGGCGGCACCCGGAAAGGCCGCCGTCGTCGCGTCGATGACGCCGAGCGCGCCGGATGCGAAGCGCACGCCGGCCGCCACCAAGTCCTCGGTCTCCATGCGGTGGACGGGCGAGGTTGCGGTGAACCCCGCCACCTCGGCAACGGGCCCGGCGAGTGACAGCATCAGGTCGAGCGTGTGGATGCCTTGCGTCAACAGGACGCCGCCGCCGTCGCGCGCGCGGGTGCCGCGTCCCGGTTCGTCGTAATAGCCCTGCGGCCGCCACAGCCGGATCGAGACCGAGCACGACACGATCCGGCCGAGCCGCCCCTCGGCGAGGATCGTGCGCAACCGCTCTCCCGCCGGGCGAAAGCGATGCTGCAGCATGACGCCCATTGTGACGCCGGCGCGCTCCACCGCCTCGACCAGTTCAACTGAGCGCGCGGTCGAGATCTCGAGCGGCTTCTCGAGCAGGATGTGTTTTCCGGCCGCCGCAGCGCGACGCACCAGATCGAGGTGCGTGTTGGGCGGCGTCAGAATGCCGACCGCGTCGATCGTGCGATCAGCGAGGATCGCGTCGAGGTTGGAGCTTTCCGGAAACGGGAACAGCGCCGTGAATTTCCGACGCCGCTCGACGCTCGGCGCAAAGGCGGCGACCACCTCCGCTTTGCCAGCCGCCACGAGATCGACGAGGCCCTTGGCGTGCGGACCCACCGCCATGCCGAGACCGATCAGCGCGATGCGCGGTTTCATTCCATGCTCCCAGTCGCTGTGCCAATCGATCAGAGCACCACCACGCGCGCGTCGTTCGCATGGAACGCGAGCACCACCTCGGCGCCTGGCTCCATGTCGACGCCCGCGTGCACCCGCACGACCGTACCGCCCGCCTCGATCATGTACTCGGAGTAGGCCCCGAGATAGCTGACGTCGCGGATACGGCCTTTCAGGCTTTCGATACCGTCACCCTGGAACGCCGCGCCGCCCGCTGCGGCGAGGCCTACCGCTTCAGGCCGCAGCATGAGCTGGTGCGTCTTGCCGGCAACTGCCGCGCTGCCGTCGGCCGCGATAACCGCGCCGTCGGGCAGCTTCCATTTTCCCGCGCCCGCCGGCTCCACGTCGATGAAGCTCGCGGTTCCGACGAAATCGGCGACGAACTTGTTGACCGGGCGCCGGTAGAGCTCCTTCGGCGTGCCGGCCTGCTGGATGATCCCTTTGTGCATCACGATGACGCGGTCCGACATGGACAGCGCCTCGTGCTGGTCGTGGGTGACGTAAAGCGCGGCAATGTCGAGATCGCGCTGCAGGCGGCGGATCTCGGCTCGCGTGGTGTCACGCAGCTTGGCGTCGAGGTTGGACAGCGGCTCGTCGAACAGGAGGACGCGCGGCCGCCCGACGATGGCGCGCGCGAGTGCGACGCGCTGCTGCTGGCCGCCCGACAGCTGCGAGGGCTGGCGGTGGCTGAGCTCCTTCAGCCCCACGATGCCGAGCGCCCAGTCGACACGCTCTGCCAGCTCCTTCGCCGCCGCCTTCTTGATTTGCAGAGGGAACGCCACGTTCTCGGCGACCGTCATGTGCGGCCACACCGCGTAGGACTGGAACACCATGCCGACGTCGCGCGCGTTGGGCGGCACCATGACGCCGCGCTCGGGCGCCGAGACGGACTGACCCGTTATGGAGATCTCGCCGCCGTTCGCATCCTCGAGTCCAGCGATGCAGCGCAGCGTCGTGGTCTTGCCGCAGCCCGAGGGGCCGAGCAGCGACACGAACTCGCCTTTCGCCACCTCGAACGAGACGCCGTCCACCACCTTGTTCGTGCCGTAGATCTTAGTCAGGGATTTGACGCTGATGCTCATGCTCTACCTTTGCGCCTTCGAATGCCCACTTCGCATCCGGCGCGGGTTTACTTCCCCTCTCCCTGTCGTCTGCACTTCGACGGGGAGAGGGAATTTCAGTTCCACTTCTTTCGCGCCGTCGGCGAGAGCCACAGGATCAGCGACATGACGATGAAGATGATCAGCGTCGCGATCACCGAGAGTGCGCTCGCCGCACCCCAGTTGGCGACTTCGAACTGACCGAAAATCGAGACTGAGATCACCGTCGTCGAAGCCGTGAACAGCAGCACCGCCGAAGAAATCTCCCGGAAGAAGGCCATGAACAGCAGGAAGAACGCGCCCTGCACCGACGGGAACACGATCGGCAGCAGGATCTTCGACAGCGTCTCGACGCGGGAGGCGCCCGACACCCAGGCCGCCTCCTCGAGGCTTTTGTCGACTTGCACCATCTGCCCGCCGATCGTCTCGGTCGCGTAGGGCAGATAGCGCGTGATGTAGGCGACAATGATGATCGCCAGCGTGCCGTAGAGCGGGAGCGGCAGGTAGGCATAGGCCCACAGCAGCCCGAGCCCGATCACCACGCCGGGCACGCCGAACGGCAGGCTGCCGACCGTGTCGAGAATGCGATAGCCGGCCGGCTTATGGCGCAGCGTGAAATAGGAGACGAGGAAGCCCAGGCCTGCGCCGATGGCGGCAGCGATGCCCGACGCGATGATGGTGTTCTGGAACGAGGTCAGCGTGCCGGTGTCGTTCCAGATCTGCTCGTAGTTGCGCGTCGTGTAACGGGCGGCGAACGGGTTCGCGTTGAAGAAGCGGATCAGCGAGGTGTAGATCAGGATCAGGGTCGGCAGGATCAGCGCGAAGAACGCAAAACCGAACGTCAACAGGTACGCTGCCCACTTCCAGCGGCCGAGCTTGATCGGCGCGAGGCGTCCAGCCTTGCCGCCGACGGTGCTGAGCCGCGCGTTGCCGACGATGCGCCGCTGCAGCCAGATGGCGAGGCCGGTGATTGCCGAGAGTGTCAGTCCGACCGCGGCGGCAAGGCCGTAGTCGGTCGGCGGGAAGCGACAGAGTAGGTAGAGCTGGGAAGCCAGCACATAAATGCGGCCCGGCGCGCCGATCATCTGCGGGATCGCGAACTGCTCGATCGAGGTGATGAAGGTCAGGATGAAGCTCGACACCACCGAGTAGCCGAGCAGCGGCAGCGTGATGCGGGCCAAAACCTGTGCCGGCGTCGCACCCGACGTGCGCGCCGCCTCCTCGTAGATGCCGTCCATCGCGGTGATCGGTCCGCGCATGGTGAGGTACACGAACGGCACCTGATGCAGCACCATGACCAGCACGATGCCGGCAATCGAGTAGATATCCATCTTGCCGGGCAGGCCCAGCACCGTGTGCCAGACGTAGTTGATGATGCCGCCGGGCGAACCGATGATGATCCAGGCCATCGCCAGGATGAACGACGGGAAATAGAACGCGAGGCCAACCAGCGCTGTGATGGTGTTTGGATACTTGAAGTCGGTGCGGTGGACGATCAGCGCGATGACGACGCCGAGAATCACGGAGAACACCGACGTCAAGAGGCCGATCCAGAGCGTGATCAGCAGCGTGCTCAAGACGCCGGGCGACAGCAAGCCGGCATAATTGGCGAGCGTCCAAGCCCCGTGCGGATCGCCGGGCGCCGCCGTTCGGAAGCTGCCGTAGATCAGCGCCCCGATCGGGATCAGCACCAGCAGCAGGACGATCACGAACAAGAACGCGTAGAGCCCGTACAGGACTCCGGTGCCCGTGCGCGCCGCGGCTGATTTGCCCGCCGGAGGCGCCGTCGGCATCATCGTTTGCGACATGGGAACCAGCGCCTTACTCGGCAATTTTCTTCCCTCCCACCGTCATCGCGAAGCGATGCTTCGCATCGACGCGGGGGAGGGACCGAGGGTGGGGGATGTGCATCGGCCCTTCGACAGCTCTGTGCACCACCCCCATCCCCGGCCTTTCCCCCGTCGAGGGGGAAGGGAGAAGCCAAGTGGGCTCCCACCGCGGTGCAATAGGGGACGCAGGCCATCACTTCACGCCGAATACCCGGCGCCAGTGCTCGATCAGCGGCTTCTGCACCTCGGGTGTCAGGATCGTCATGCCGTCGACGACCTTTGCCAGCTTGGCGGTTGCCGGAACATGCGACAGCGCCGGCGCGTCATTGCGCGTGCCCGAGAGCCCGCCCTGATCGACGAGCAGCACTTGGCCCTCCTTGCTCATCAGCCAGTTGACGAACACACGGCCGACGTTGGGATGCGGCGCCTTGGCGGCGACGGCCGCGATGCTGTCGGAGGTGGTGGTGCCCGACTTCGGATAGGTGAAGCCGATCGGTGCGCCGTCCGCCAGCATGCCGTTGAGCGGGATGTCCGTGATATGGGCGACCGCTGCGTCGCCGCGGACCACTGCCTGGATGATGCCGCTGGAGCCCTCGAAGAAGCGGACTTCGTTGGCCTTCATCTTCTCAGCCGCGTCCTTGATGCCGATCTTTTCCCAGTAGGCGAACATCTGCTGCACCGAGATCGAGCGCCACGGCGTGTTGAGCGCCACCTTGCCCTTCCATTTCGGGTCCATCAGGTCGGCCCACTCCTTGGGCGCGTCGGCGTCCTTGACCAGGTTCTTGTTCCAGATGATCGCTTCGCGCACCTGCATGATGCCGTAGAGCTGATCGCCGATATTCGCGCCGGCGGGGAAGTTGCCCTTGAATTCCGGCGCTTGCCACTTGGCGAACCAGTTCGGCACTTCCTTCATGAAATCGCTGTCGGCATAGGTGATGACGACGTCGGCGATATGCCGCCCGGCAGTGAACTCGGTGCGAAACCGCTCGTTCAGTGGGCCGGAGCCGAGCCGGATCTGCTCGGTCTGGATCTCGGGATATTTGGCGCGGAACTTCTTCAGGATCTCCTCGATCCCGGCTGGGCGAATGTTGTGATAGATCGTCAGCTTGCCTTCTTTGCGGGCCGCTGCTTCGATCTCCGCCCACGAGCCTTGCGCCGAGGCGGGCGCCGTCAGCGCAAACAGCAATGCTCCGAGCGCCATCATCGCGCCAAGCGCGCGCCTCGTCAGTCCAGCCATTGCAGTCCTCCCTCGTTCGACGTCTTGTTATGGCCACAGCCGATTGGATGACCGCCGCCCGATTACACCTTAAGTGCCCGCCCGCCCGCCGCACTGTCAACAGCTTTGCCGTGCGCGCGCGAGGCGCTGCATTTCGTTGAAAGATCTTGGCTTTCACTGGCGACCGCAGAGGGCCGAGCTATCCCGCCCGCCCGCGCAACTTGAGCAGTGCGCCGGCCGCGCCGAGCAGGGTCGCCGCGCCGAGCCAGATTGCGACCGCGGGCATCGTCGCGAACAGCGTGCCGGCAGCGAGCGGTCCGGTGCCCGCACCGATATCGCGCCAGATGTTCTGCCGGGCCAAAGCCGGCACGCGATCGGGGCCGGGATAGAGTTCGGCCAGCACCGGTGGTGGCAGCGGCTGGATCAGCGCCCACAGCACGACGACGGCGATCACCGCCGTCCAAAGCGCCGCGCCGCTCAGCGTCAGCAGTGCCAGCACGACGGCCAGCACGAGCGACAGCACGATCAGCAGCCGGAACGCGCCGACGCGCTCGGCGAGCCGGCCGCTCACGCCCGAGAGCAGCATCTGGGCGCCGTAGCGCAGCGCCATCACGAGACCCGCCGCGATCACCGCGCCCTCTGCAAAGCTCGCCTTGGCAAGCAGCGCCAGCCCGAAGATGAAAATGCCGTCGATGGTGAAACCGAAGCAGAAGGCCCAGATGCTCATCGGACCGGGACGCGATAGTGCACTTGGCGAACCGGACGCGATCGGCTCCGGCGTCGTCGGCAACTTCAGGGCGAACAGCGGCGCCAGCATCGCGAGGCCTGCGGCGATGGCCAATACGGCGCGGGGCCCGATCCATTCGGCAAGTAGCGCGCCTGCAACCAGTCCGATCATCGAGCCCGAGGCGATGATCGTACGCGCCCGTCCCGATCGGCGCGCCGCCCCTTGTGCGACCGCGGTCGGCACCGCCTGGGTGACAAGATTGAGCGTCGCGAACGAGAAGCCCCAAACCAGCCGGCCGATCAACAGCAGCCACAACCCGCTGCAGGTCGCATAGACGACCGTCGCTGCGATCCCGGCGAGCGCCGCTGCGAGCGCCGCCGTACGCGCACCGCTTGCCGCATAGAATTGCGCGACCTTCGGATACAGCACGATGCGCACGAGACGATTGGCGGCCAGCAGAATGCCGGCCTCGGGCAGCGACACGCCGAACACCGGCGCATAGAGCGGCAACAGCAGGTAGAGCAGCGTATCGCCCGGGATCACCAGGGCGAGCGTCGCTGCGGCGCTGAGCGTTGCCCGGTCTGCCGACTCCGATGTCGCGACGATCACGCGCGTTGCCCCGACGTGAGCCGCTGCGTCGCACGCCGCCCGACCCGCATCGCGGCGCCGAACGCCTCGAAGAGAGTCCGGTTGATGGGGTTGGTCTGCGGGTCGTATTCGGCGTGCCACTGTACGCCGAGGGCAAAACTCGCCGCATCGGCAATGCGGATCGCCTCGATGGTGCCGTCCTCGGCGACCCCTTCGACGACGACGCGCTGGCCTGCCGTCTCGATGCCCTGGCCATGCAGCGAGTTCACGCGAATGGTCTCCCGCCCATAGAGTCGCGCAAAGGTGCCGCCGGCGATCAGATGCACGTCGTGACGATCGGCGAAAATGACGTTGGGGTCGGGATGCGGCTCGCCGTTCGCCAACCGCGGCATGCGGTGGTTCATGCGACCCGGGATTTCGCGGATTTCCGGGTGTAGCGTGCTGCCGAACGCCACCGCCATCTCCTGCAAGCCGCGGCAGATGCCGAAGATCGGGACGCATCTCTCGACGCAGGCCCGGCTCACGGCGAGCGCCACCGCGTCGCGCCGCTCGTCGTAGGGCTCGTGCTTGGGGTGTGGCGGCATGCCGAACTGAGTCGGGTGGACGTTGGCCCGCCCACCCGTGAGCATCACGCCATCGACGACATCGAGCAGCGCACCGATCTCGGTGATGTCGGGTACGCCCGGAAACATCAGCGGCAGGGCGTCGGCAACTTGCGCGACCGCGTAGAGATTGCGCTCGCCCGCGGCCTGCACCGCGTGCCGGCCATCGACCTGACGGGCCGTTGCGATCACCCCGACGACCGGTTTGCGCGTGGTCATGGCTGTGGCCCTCACCGGCCCTTGCGGATATCGCGGAACGCCTCGTCGAGACGGCCGAGCGCATCTTCCAGGATCGGTCGCGGCGTCGCGAAGTTGAAGCGCAGTCCGCTCGGCCCCCCCGGCCCGAACTGTTGGCCGGGGCTTGCGAAGATGCGCGCGCGCTTGGCCACTCGTTCGGCGACGTCCTCTGGTTTCAAGCCGGTCGCCGCGAAGTCGACCCACGCCAGATTCGTCGAATCGAGCCGCATCGACTTTGCGCCGGGCACGGCTGCCTCGATGCGTTGATCGAACAGGTCGCGGTTCTTCTGGAGATACGGCAGCAGCGCGTCGAGCCACGCTTCGCCCGTGCGCCAGCCGGCCTCCGTCGCGATCATCCCGAACGAATTGTAGGAGCCGAGCCCCGAGGCCATGATGCGCGCGTCGAGCT
>JANOJW010000110.1:0-1557 GCA_031418955.1 Hyphomicrobiales bacterium
CGAGAGCGCGATGCCGCCGCCGCCGCAGACGCCGGAGGGTTGTGGTCAGTGGCTGGCGCTCGGCATCCGCGCGCTGTTCACGAAGGAGAACCCGGCGCATCTCGTCTGTTTCTCGTTCGGCGCACACGTATCATCGTGGGCGGCAATGCAAGTGCAGGAGCGGCTCGCCACGCTGACATTCACCGGCTGCGCAGCGCTCGGCGTGCCGCAAGGAACGCCGCGCGAGATGCCGCGCGAGATGGAGGACATGAGCGAGGACGAACGCATGGGCGTGCACCGCGCGCTACTCGAGGTGTTGATGTTCAAGGACAAGAACCGCATCGACGATCTCGCCGTCTACCTGCAGTCGGAGAACATCCGGCAGGCGCGCTTTCGCTCGCGGCCGTTCTCGCGCAGCGACGAAATCAAGCGCAACCTGCCCGAGATCATGCTGCCGCTGAAGGCGATCTGGGGTGGCGACGACCAGACGGCGTTTCCTTCGGTCGAGGCGCGCTACAAGATCATCGGCGAGTACCATCCCGAGCTCGTCACGCGCACCATTCCAGATGCGGGCCATTGGGTGATGTACGAGCAGCCGACGGCCTACACGGCCGCGCTGATCGAGGTGTTGGATCTCGGCGCCTGAGCCATCGAAGGCAAATTGTGCCGACCTTCGATCCGTGGCCGGTCCGAGCCGTGGCGGGCTACCCGGTTCAGGATAAAGGAGTTGTGCTGCGCGTTGGCTGGATGGCAGGCTTGCGCTCAGAGCAGTTCTATGCAAATCTTCGTGTTACTAGGGAGCAGGATGTTGGGTGCGGCGTTATACCTTCCCTACCAAAACACCCAAAATTCGAATCCCTGCAGGGCATGAGACCGCCGCATCTCTCATGGCCGGTAGGGTGTGGTTGAACGTAGTGACTGAGTGGCCTCCTCGTTACAAGTCACGCAAGTTCAACCTGTTAGCCAGGCGAGCGGTCAACGCCCTCTTTGATTGCGCGCTTGGTGCCAGCTCGTCGCCGCCCGGTCTTATTACCCCGCTGCCGGTCGCGGCGACGAGCTGGCCTTGATACCGGCCCCTCGACTATCCGCAATAACCGGCGTCCGTCGCGCATTTGCCCGACGGCGTTTTTCGTTGCAACGCTTGAGACCAGTTGCCTTGGCCCAGCCGAGCCGAGCCGGCGAACTACCGAGTGGTGAGGGAGTTTTTTACGGCATCAATTACTTGATCTTGGTCTCTTTGAATTCGACGTGCTTCTTGGCAACCGGATCGTACTTCTTGAAAACCATTTTGCCCGTCGCGGTGCGCGGGTTCTTCTTGGTCACGTAATAAAAGCCGGTGCCGGCCGTGCTCATCAACTTGATCTTCAACGTGGTCGGCTTGGCCATGGGTCAGCGCTTTCAGTCGGAGTCTCGAGGTTAAGCGCACTCTAATCCGCGACGACTTGAAGTCAAGCATGCCCCAAACGTCAATTCTTGGCGCCTTCAGATGCCCACCAGCATCCGGCGGGTTGCTTCAGGGACCGTCCGCGGCGGCTTCGAGCCCGGCGATGTCGAGCTTCACCATCTGATACATCGCGG
>JANOJW010000111.1:0-5674 GCA_031418955.1 Hyphomicrobiales bacterium
GCCTCGAAGGCCGGCGCGGTCTTGGGAAAATCCCGCCACAGATCGTCCAATATCGTCTCCGTCTTCGCGTCGGTCATGGCCTATCTCCTTGACCATGCTACCTATTCGACGATTGCGCCTGAACTAAGGGGACAGGCATGCAAGTCGCATACCCTAAGTACCCATAAGCGGCTGTGTTTGCATTGTACCCCATAATACTAACACCGACTGGATCGGCGGTTTGAGCGTTAAACCCATGCAAGTTACCGCTCGTGCTGCTGTTATATACTTGAGAAATCCAACCATTGGCTTGCGACCCTTGCACTTGCAGCTTGATAGTTGGTGTAACCCCGATGCCGACGTTTCCGCTTATTATTTTATTTCCGGGTCCGGTTAATTCTACTACTCCCGTGCTCTGATCACCAATTACGATTTTTTCCGGCGGCTTCACCTGCACGGATATAGACATCTTTGTTAGTGCTATAGTTGAAATAAGAGTCATAGGATGCGGTTGTTCCCCTAACCCGTATCGCACCATTTACATCAAGCAAATTTGTTGGCGATACAGTACCAATGCCGACGTTGCCCGTATCGCTAGAAAGTATCAGGTTGCCAGAGGGCGCGCGGATAACAAAATCATTAGCTGTCCCACCATGCAGCGCGCTTCAAGCCCTACTCGCCGCCGAACGACCTCGCTGCAGACATGACCGTCACGGCCCAGTACGGACATCGAGACCGCGCATTTCGAGACGTCGACCAAGACCTCCGAACTCGGCGCCAAGGGCGCGGGTGAGGCTGTGCGGGTGAGGCTGGCCTCGCAGTGCCCTGGGCGCCATCCTGAATGCCGTCTACGACGCGCTGACGCCGTTCAGGGTCACGGTCGCCTTGGTGCCGATCACCCTGCCCCATCGACTTGCCGCCCTCGGCCGCAATTGAGGTGCTGGTCATCGCGCTCGCGGCGATGCTGTCGGGGGCGAATAATCCGCGCCGGCCCCTCACCGCTTGTCGAGTTCCGTCAGCCGGTCGAGCGCCATGCGTTGGGCGTCGCGATCAGCGCCGTCGCCGGCGTCGAGCTTGAGGGCGGTGCGATAGTCGGCAATGGCCTTCTCGCGGTTCCCCTGCTGCTCGTGGATGCGACCGCGCAGCGCCAGGATCTCGATCTCGTCGGTCTCCAGAATGTTGGCGCGATCGGCGTCGCCCAACGCCTTGTCGAGTTCGCTGCGCTGGAAGTAGGCATTGGCCCGGTGGAAGTAGAGCCAGCCCTCCTTGGGCGCGGCGGCGACCCCCTTGCTGCACTCGGCGATGGCCGTATCGAGATCGCCCTTCTTGACCAGCGCGTTGCACATGTTGCGCCAGCTGCGACCATAGTCGGGCTTCAGCGCGACCGACCGCCGGCAGTCGGCGATGGCGCTGTCGTACCGCCCGAGCAGGATGTGGGAGTGGCAGCGGTTGTTGTAGGCGACCTGGTCCTTCGGGTTGATGGCGATGGCCCGGGTGCAGTCGGGCAGCGCGCGTTCGGCCTGGTTCGACTGGTTGTAGGCAGCGCAGCGGTTGTGGAAGGGAACCTCGTCCTTCGGGTTGATCTCGATCGCCCTGGTATAATCGGCAATGGCCGGTGGATAGTCGCTCTTGTTGAAGTAGGCGTTGCCCCGCTCGACGTAGTGGCCGTGGTTGCGCGGCTCGCGCCGGATCATGGTCGTGCAGGCCTTGATCTTGAGGTCTTGGTCCTTGTCCTGGTCGCAATCCTCGGCGGGCCCGGCCTGCGCCGGCATCGGCACAACGATCGCCAATCCTAAGCAAATATACAGCACTGTTCGCAACATATCGGCCTCCCGATCGCCAATCTGAAAACGCCCCAGCGACTCCTCAAATCCGCATCGCCACCCGTGCGAGATTAGGTTCACACCGGACACCGGGCAAGCGCGGATCAGGCTTTCGGATCAGGGTTTTGCCCGTCGTACGATCTTCTCCGTTTACAACGCACGCGACCTGTCGCACTTGGGATCTGTCCCTCCAGCGGGCGAAGACAATGATCATGACCGCGACTGCCGCAGCGCCACACTTCGCCGACCTGGCGCTCGCGTCGCAAGTATTCCGCATCGTGCCGATCGCCGACACACCGGGCCTCGAACGCCTGCCGTTTGCCTTGCGCGTGGTGCTCGAGAACCTGCGCCGCCAGCACCTCGTCCGCGGCGTCGACACGACCCGCCAGATCGACGATCTGCTGGCCCGTCGGATCGGCGCCGGGCTCACGTTCTATCCTGCGCGGATCTTCGGCCAGGACATCCTCGGCAAGGTGATGCTGGTCGACATGGCGGCGCTGCGGACCAAGCTCGCGGCCGACGGCCTCGACCCGCGCCTGGTCAATCCGGCCGTGCCCGTCGACATCATCATCGACCATTCCCTGCAGGTCGACGTGTTCGGCACGCAGGACGCAGCCCGCCGCAACCTCGAACTCGAGTACGCGCGCAACGCCGAGCGCTTCGCCTTCCTACGCTGGTGTGCGGAGAGTTTCGACAACGTCCGCGTCGTGCCGCCGGGCAAAGGCATCATGCACCAGATCCACCTCGAGCGGATCGGCCAGGTCGTCTGGCAGAGCTACCACGGGGGCCGGCCGATGCTGATCCCCGACACATGCGTCGGTACCGACAGCCACACGCCGATGATCAACGGCCTCGGCGTGCTCGGCTGGGGGGTCGGCGGCATCGAGGCCGAGGCCGTCATGCTCGGCAAACCGATCGCCATGGCGCTGCCCCGCGTCATCGGCGTCGAGGTCATCGGCCGATTGCGCGACGGCGTGATGCCGACGGACATGGTGCTCACCATCACGGAGCACCTGCGCAAGGTCGGCGTCGTCGGCGAGTTCGTCGAGTTCTTCGGCGCCGGCATCGCGCATCTGTCCGTCGCCGACCGCGGCACGATCGCCAACATGGCGCCGGAGTACGGCGCGACGGCCGTGTATTTCCCGATCGATCGGCGCACGATCGAGTACCTGCACGCGACCGGCCGGTCGGACACGCATATCGGCCTCGTCGAGCCCTACGCCAAGGCGCAGAAGCTCTGGCGCGACGCGACCACACCGCAGCCGGAGTACGACGAGATCGTGAGCATCGATCTTCGGCAGATAAAGCCGTCGATCGCCGGGCCGAAGAATCCGGAGGACCGCATCGATCTCGCGAGTGCGGCGGCCGCGTTCCCAGGCCACGTGCAGGAGCTTGCTGGCCGTTCGCTGTCGCGAGAAACCTCGCCCGTCGCAGGCACCGACCACACCTTACAGGACGGCGTCGTCGTGATCGCGGCCATCACGTCGTGTACCAACACGTCGAACCCGTTCGGCATGATCGCGGCGGGGCTCGTTGCGCGCAAAGCGAACGCACTGGGCCTGAGGTCCAAACCCTGGGTGAAGACATCGCTTGCGCCTGGGAGCCATGTGGTGGCCGACGCACTCGCCCGAGCCGGCCTGCAGACCGATCTCGACGCGCTCGGTTTTCACGTGATCGGCTTTGGCTGCACGACCTGCAATGGCGGCTCCGGCCCGTTGCCCGAGCCACTCGCCAATGCGATCGAGGCGAGAGGCGTGGTCGCCGCCGCCGTGCTGTCGGGCAACCGCAATTTCCAGGGTCGCATCCACCCCAACGTGCGCGCGGCCTATCTCGCATCACCGGCGCTCGTCGTCGTCTATGCGATCGCCGGAACGATGACCCTCGACATCACGACGGCGCCCCTCGGCACCTCCAAGGACGGCAAGCCCGTCTTTTTCTCGGACCTCTGGCCATCGTCCGGGGAGGTCCAGACACTTGTCGACACAGCCTACGCGCCCGACGCCTACCGCACCGCCTACGCCGACCTCTTCCATGGTGGAGCGGCATGGCAGCGCCTGAGCCATGGCAACTCAGCGCTGTTTCCCTGGGACCCAGCCAGCACCTACATTCGCAAGCCGCCCTACTTCGATGGTCTTGGCGGTACGGTCGGAACGCGCTTCGACATCGTCGACGCACGACCGCTCGCGATCCTCGGGCACAACATCACCACCGACGACATCTCGCCGTCCGGCGCCATCAGCCTCGGCACTCCGGCTGCGGACTTCCTGCTGACGAAGGGCGTGAAAAGGTCCGACTTCAACAACTACACGACGCGTCGTGGCAATCACGAGGTCGCCGTGCGCGCCACCTTCGCCAACATCCGCCTGAAGAACCGCATGGTCCCTGGCATCGAAGGCGGGATGACGAGACTGCAGCCCGAAGGGACGGTCGGACGCATCTTCGATACGGCTGAGACCTACCTCGCGCGCGGCACGCCGCTGGTCGTCGTGGCCGGCCGCAACTACGGCAGCGGCTCCTCGCGCGATTGGGCGGCCAAGGGCGTGGCGCTGCTCGGTGTGCGGGCGATCATTGCGGAAAGTTTCGAGCGCATTCATCGCACCAACCTCGTCGGCATGGGCGTGCTGCCGCTGCAGTTGCCCGACGGCGTCACGGCCGAGACGCTTGGCCTCGATGGCAGCGAGACCTTCGACGTCGTCGATCTCGACCGCGATTTTTCGGTCGGCGGCGCCGCGCGCTGCATTGTTCGCCGCATCGACGGCGTGTCGCAGACCATTCCACTGCTCATCCGCCTTGATACGGATGAGGACATTGCCTATTGGCGCCATGGCGGCATCCTCCCGTTCGTGTGGCGGCAGTATCGCGCAGCCGCACGCCGGTAGACGCCAAGCTCAGTGCGTGCCCGATGGCCGTGGCGCGGCGGCCCGGCGCAGGCGATCATTGATCGCCTCGCCGAGCCCGGTCTCGGGGATCGGCATGACGGCGATTGCCGCGGCACCCGTCGCGTCGAGGGCTCGGAGTGCGGCGAAGAGGCCCGCCGCCGCCTCCCGCAGATCGCCCGTGGGGCTCAGGTTGATCGTGTGGGCGGTGGTCGCTGGCGCATCGGGACCGAACGCCAGCAGCGCTTCGTTGGCGCGAGCCTCGCGCGCCTCGAGGCGGACCCCCGCACGCGGCGCGTAGTGGCTCTCGAGCCGACCAGGCGCGTTGGGACGGGCGGCGATGGGTGCCGCACGCTGCGGCATGCGGCCAGCGACCCGGGCGATCTCGTCGGCGGCAATGGCGCCGGGACGCAACAGCGTGATCACGCCGTCTACGACCTCGAGCACGGTCGATTCGAGGCCGAGTTCGCAAGCGCCCCCATCGAGGATCAGCGACACCGTCGTGCCGAGATCTGCCGCCACGTGTGCGGCCGTCGTCGCGCTCACATGCCCCGACCGGTTCGCCGATGGCGCCACCACGGGACGTCCCGTCGCCATGAGCAGTGCGCGCGCGACGGGGTGCGCCGGGATACGAACCGCGATGGTGTCGAGACCGGCGGTCGCCAGCTCGCAGACGGGGCAATCGGCGCCGCGCGGCAGCACCAGCGTCAAGGGACCGGGCCAGAACGCTTCCGCCAGACGGCGTGCATCGGGGCCCAGCACGGCGATTGCTTCCGCCCCCGCGACGTCGGGCACATGCGAGATCAGAGGATTGAACCTTGGCCGGCCCTTGGCCTCGTAGAGCCGGGCCACAGCCAGCCCGTCGGTGGCGTCGGCACCTAGGCCATAGACGGTTTCGGTTGGAAACGCGACGAGGTCACCGGCGCGCAGCAGATCGGCCGCGCGCTGGATCTTTTCCGGCGACGGCGCCACGATGCGCGGGGGATGTGCGTCGTC
>JANOJW010000112.1:0-4793 GCA_031418955.1 Hyphomicrobiales bacterium
CGCGCCACCGCCGACAGCGAGTTCCCGTCTTGAAGAAGCCGCACCGCTCGCCGCCGTCGTGTTTCCAATTCCGCCGGGGTTCCATGTGGTCTCATGAAACCTTGATACCACAGGTGTCCGGCTTTTTCTATTACTTATGCATTGCTAAATAAGAGAACCAGGCCATGAAAACCGTTCGCTACCTCGTGCGCATCAACAAAGATCCTGACAGCGATTGGGGAGCATCGGTCCCGGACCTCCCGGGGTGTGTGGCCACGGGCAAGACAATCGATGTCGCACTCCGAAGAATCCAAGGCGCAATCGAACTCCATCTTCAGGGGATGCACGCCGACGGGATTCATCCGCCTCGGCCTCGGCCGCGTTCGGTGGTGCCCGTTAGAACGAAACGACAAGTCGATTTCTACGCGAGCGTCGAAGTCGCGGCCTGAGTCGGTCGCCGATGACCCCTCAACTTCGCGAGGGTCCGCCGAACAACGCGGTCAACGCGTTACCGCGAACGTTGGGCCGACCTGGATTGACCGGACGGGCGTGCGTGTTAGCCGTCCCGCGTGAGTCCCACAATTTTCAAGATGGGTGGGCTTCGGTTCTATTTCTTCTCAAGGGAAGAATCCGGCTTCACGTCCATGTTCAGGGTGGTCGGGCTGAGGGGAAGTTCTGGCTCGAGCCCGAGATCGAATTGGCTCAGAACTACGGTCTCAGTCGGCGGTCCCTCGCAACGGCCCTTCGACTAATTCGGGAGCACGAAGATGAAATCCGCGCAGCGTGGAAAACGCACTTCCGCCGTTGAAGTGACGAACGTCTCAGGTAACGGATTCTGGCTTCTCCTCGACGCCGAGGAGGTGTTTGTCGAGTTCAAGCAGTTCCCGTGGTTCAAGGAGGCGGCCATTGGTCGACTGCTCAACGTCGAACGGCCCGCGCCGCATCATCTCTATTGGCCGGACCTCCATGTCGATTTAGCGGTCGAGTCGCTGAGCAGCCCCGAACGTTATCCCCTCGTCAGCCGGGTGCGGCCCAACAACGCCTTGCAGCGGTCCCACTCGCGCGGCACGCCCCGTGCGAAGCACGGGTCGCGCCGTGCGGCGCGCCGCTGAACGCGAACGTTGGACGGGCTCGGATCGCGACTGCGCGAATTCCCGGTTCGGACGTATATTCTCCGGCACCTAAAAACTGCTGCATAAAGAATGGCATGATGTTCCTCGAGGTGAGCGATGCGACTTCGAGGATCGGCGGACTTGCTGGAAGATCGACGGCGTCGAGCGCTGGCACTCTTGGACGACGGGTTGTCGCTCAATGAGGTGGGGCGGCGCATCAAGTGTTCTGCCAGTTCGGTCAAGCGCTGGCGAGATGCGCGGCGGAAGGGTGGGCAGAAGGCGCTGAAGGTGCGCTTCTCGCCGGGTCGCCCACCGAAGCTGTCGCGTGTCGAGGGGCGACGACTGGTGTCGGTGTTGCTCAAGGGGGCTCTGGCCGCCGGCTACGCCAACCAGTTGTGGACGACGGCTCGGGTGGCCGAGATCATCTCGAAGAAGTTCAGGGTGCGCTATCACCGCGATCACGTCGGCAGGCTCCTGCACGCTCTGGGATGGAGCCACCAGAAGCCGCAGAAGAAAGCGCTCGAGCGCAACAAGGCTGAGATTCGTCGCTTCATCCGGGAGGACTGGCCGCGGGTAAAAAAAACTCTAAGCGGCTGGGTGCCCACCTCGTCTTCGCCGACGAATCCGGCTTCCAACTGACCCCCTCGATCGCCTGCACCTGGGCTCCCGTGGGCCAGACGCCCACGGTTCATCATTTCGATCGACGCGACAGGGTCTCTGTCATCTCGGGGATCTCGGTTTCCCCCCGCCGCCAGCGCCTCAATCTTCACTTTCAGCTCTACACGGAGAACATCCGACAACTCCAGGCCCGCGATTTCCTGCGAGGGCTCCTCCGGAAGTTCCCGGGGCACGTCATCGTCTTGTGGGATGGCGGAAATCCCCATCGAGGCAAGCTCGTACGCGAGCTTTGCGCTCGCACCACGAGGCTCCACCTGCAACGCTTCCCTGCGTATGCGCCGGAGTTCAACCCCGACGAGGGCGTCTGGAAGTTGGCCAAGCAACGCCTCGCGAATGGCCAGGCTCATGATCTCCCGGAGCTGATGGTCGCCGTGCTCGAATCCCTGGAGGCCATTCGCTGCAACCGTCGCAACCTCAGAGGGTGCATCACCCACTCGGCGCTTCCCCCTTTTTTGCGCTGACTGTGCCATTCTTTATGCAGCGCTCATTAATTAGGTCGGAGTCCAGATGACTTTTCGAGTTGAGGTCGAACAGGAAACCGACGGACGATGGATTGCCGAGGTAATTGAGTTGTCCGGCGCCTTGGCGTACGGCGCCACGCGAGAGGAAGCCGTCTCGAAAGTCCAGGCTCTCGCCCTGCGCGTAGTCGCTGACCGACTCGATCACGGTGAAGAAGGTCCCAGCCTCCTGAACATTGCGTTCAAGGCAGCATGAGCAATTGGCCAAGCACCCGGGCGCGGCGGGTACTTGCATCGCTTCAGAGGGTCGGATGGGCGATCAAGCGGCAATCCGGCTCGCATCGCACGATGTCTCGCGATGGGTGGCCCGATTTCGTGTTTGCGTTCCACGACGATGATGAAATCTGGCCCCGAATGCTGGCTCGGATCGCGAAGCGCACAGGTCTCCGTCCCGAAGACCTCTGAGCCGCCAGGCTTGCCGTCCAACAGCTGAGTCAACGCGACCGGTCCGTCCGGTCACGCCGCGCGTTACGCAGTGCGTTGATATGACTTCTTCTGTCAAGACCAGAGCCGAGCGCTTGCTTCTCTACATGGTCGTAGTCTCCTTGGAATCCAGGGCCTGATCAGAGGCGGGGCCAGTAAATCCGACGTTTGATCCTGCTGATATCCGTGGGTTGGTTACCACCTTACTTGGTTCCGTCGAGCGCCTTCCTCGGTCTAGGCACGAGGGTCGGCCGAAGCCGCCTCATAACGCACACGAGGGTTACGCCAATACCGGGGCCGCGCCTCTGTCCAGACCCTGGAGCAGAGTGATACGGACTACGCGGTGATCTTCACCTCCTTGGCGATGGCCCACATGAAGGCGAGCAACTCGCGCGCGATCGCGGTGGTCACGACGTTGGCATGCTTGCCCCGGGCGATCAGGCGGCGGTAGCGTTTGCGGAGCCGCACCTGGGCCTTCCACCCGATGTCCTGAGCGATCTTGGGGAGCTTCTCGATGCGTCGCTGGATGTGTGCGGAGATCTTGGCGGGATAACGATAAGCCCAGGCGCCTTCGATCAGGACGCGACGCGCACGTCCGTTGCCGGTCTTGGTGATGCCGCCCTGCCGACGCTTCTCGCCGCTGGTGTGTTCCGAAGGCGTCAACCCGACGAAGGCGGCGAGCTGGCGCGGGTTGTCGAAGCGCGTGAGATCGCCGAGCTCGGCGACGACCGTGAGCGCCACGAGCCACTGAACACCCCGCAAGGCTTGCAGCGCCTCGACCACGGGGAACAAGCGCCACGCAGGCGCCAACTCGAGGAGTTGTTGCTCCAGACGTGCGAGTCGCTCCACCTGCTCGTCGACCGCGCGAAGCGATTCCTGAAAGACGATTTGCTGCGCGGGCGTCGGGCAGACCACCTGGGCCAAGTACCGACGGTGAGCGGCGTTCCAGTCGGCGCGGCCAACGTAGTTGAAGCCGAGCCGAAGCAGGAACGACTTCAGGCGGAGCTTCGCGGCTTTGAGCGTAATGCGGGTCGCGTCGCGCGCGCGGCAGAGGTCGCGGAGCGCTTCGTCCTCGACGGACGGGACGTACACGCTCGTGAGATCGCCTGAACGCAGCAGGCGCGCGAGTTCGAGCGCGTCGCGCCGGTCGTTCTTGACCCGGTCGCCCGGCTTCTTGGGAATTAGAGACGGCGCGACGACTCGGCAGTCGAGGCCCTTGCCGGTCAGGTACCGATGAAGCACGTAACCGCAAGGACCGGCCTCGTAGGCGAACACCAGCTGCGGAGACTGGCTCTGCAACCGCCGCACCAGCTTGTCCAGGTCGCGCTGGAGCGTCCCGATCTGACCGACGAAGTGCGGCGGCTCGACCGTGCCGCCCGCGGCGTGGGCGACGCTGATCGTCTCTTTGTGAACATCCAGGCCGACGAAAAGAGGAGTAGGATTTCGCATGGCTGACCTCCGGGTGAAAGGGTTCACGAGTGATTGTGAACGCGGTCCTGGTCCCGACGGGACTAACCCGCGATACAACCGGAGGTCAGCCGTGCTGCTCACAAGAAGTCATGATGTCTAGGCCGCAATCAAAGGAAGCCGTCGCAGTGATAGTGAAGGTTGACGACATCACGCCGCTTCTGGCCCGAGGTCGCGTCGAGCCAGAGGCTGTGCTCCCAGAACTCAGGAAGCTGGCCGCCAGCGATCAGTGGCAAACGCGAGAGGTCGCGGCCACCGCGCTGGTCGAGATCGGCAAGCGCCATCCGGCGGCGGTCCTGCGCGAGGCTCGTCGGTGGGCAAAGGCGCGTGACTTGAATGTCCGGCGCGCCGCGAGTGAGGGCCTCCGGGGCATCGTCAAACTGGATCCGAAGGCCGTCGGCGCCGTGCTCGAGGCGCTCCGGGCCGATCCCGAGTTGTATGTCAAGAAGTCTGTCGCCAATGTCCTTCGCAACGCGAGTGCGAAGCACCCGGACCTGGTGCTGGGCGTGTGCCGGCGGTGGGCGCGATCAGGTAACCTTCACACCCGCTGGATCGTCAGGGAAGGCTTGCGAAAGCTCAAGGGCTCTCGGCCGCGCGAAGTAGCAGCGATCTTGGG
>JANOJW010000113.1:0-6049 GCA_031418955.1 Hyphomicrobiales bacterium
CCAGAAACTCTCGGAGCGCGTGGTCGGCCAACCTGTCGGCGACCACGAGCGCATCTACGCCGAACTCTATTCCGTGACGCGTCCGGCGGCCGGCGGCGTCGTGGCACTCGCGCTCGGCGCCATCGAAAACGCCTTGCTCGATGCGAAGGCCAAGACGCTCGGCGTGCCCTGCTACGAGTTGCTTGGCGGCAAGATCCGCGACCGCATTCGCCTCTACTGGTCGCATTGCGCGACCTGGCGCATCAATCATCCGACTTACTACAAGCCCGCCATCACCGATCTCGACGGCACCAAGGCGATGGGCCGCGAGGTGCGCGAGAAAGGTTTCAGCGCGCTCAAGACCAACATCTTCATCTATGACGAGCAGCAGAAGAATCCGAAGGGCTGGCGGCCCGGTTTCGGCTCGCCGAGCTACCCCGAGCGCAACGTCGACCGGCACGTACTGCGCAATCTGCGCATGCATCTCGAGGCGATGCGCGAGGGCGCCGGACCCAACGTCGACATGCTGCTCGATCTCAACTTCAACGCGAGCACGGAAGGCTATCTCAAGATCCTGCGCGCGATTCCCGACCTCGACATGTTCTGGATCGAGATCGACACCTACTCGCCGGAGGCACTTGGCCTCATCCGTCGACAATCGCCGCATCCGATCTCGTCGTGCGAGACGCTGCTCGGTATTCGCGAGTTCCTGCCCTACTTCCGCGAACAGGCGATGGATGTCGCCATCATCGACACCCCCTGGAACGGCGTGTGGCAGTCGATGAAGATCGCCAATCTCGCAGAGGCGCACGAGGTCAACGTCGCCCCGCACAATTTCTACGGTCACCTGTGCACGATGATGAACGCGCACTTCGCAGCGAGCGTGCCGAACCTGCGCATTATGGAGATCGACATCGACCGGCTGGAGTGGGACCATGAGATCTTCACGCATGTCCCGGAGATCAAGGACGGCTATCTCGTGATGCCGAACCGCCCGGGCTGGGGGACAGAGCCCAACGAGGCCGCAATCCGCGCTCGCCCGCCCAAAGCCAAAGGCGGGCTGCTCAACTATGGCCAGAAGCAGAGATGAACGAGGCGTCTCGCACTTGAAGGGTGAACCATGTCCCGCTCGTTCTTCATCATCGACATGGAGCCCGCCGACTGGGCACGGGTGCAGGCGATCTATGCCGATGGCCTGGCGACCGGCATCGCGGCATTCATGCGCAAGCCGCCGCTCTGGAAAGCCTGGAACGCCGGACACCTCGCGACCGGCCGGCTTGTGGCGCGCCGCGACGACGCCGTGCTCGGCTGGGCAGCGCTCGCCTCCGTCGCCGACAGCTGAGGCGCCGTCGGCATCGCTGAGGTCAGCGTATACGTCGATCGTGCGGCACACGGACAGGGCGTCGGTCGGGCGCTGATCGAGGGATTGATCACGGCATCCGAAGCACAAGGCTTCTGGACGCTACAGGCGCAGATCATGGCGGCCAACCGGGCGAGCCGCGCGCTGCACGCACGTTGCGGCTTCCGCGAGGTCGGCGTGCGCGAGCGCTACGGAGTGCTAGGCGGCGTTTGGCACGACGTCGTGCTGATGGAACGCCGAAGCGCGTGCTGCGGTGGTTCAGGCCTACCCACTCGCGCGTGTGAAAAATCGTAAGCTTCACGCCGCCGAGCGTTGGGTGCGATCGAGGTTGACCGCGCGCGGGGCACCAAACAACGTGCCCTGGCCGAATATGACGCCGAAGCCCATGATGCGAGCGAGATCGCGCTCCTCGACGATACCGGCCACGACGAGCCCGAGACCAATGTCAGACATATAGCGGCAGATGTCGGCGGATGGGATGATTTCGTCGCTGTCGGCGGGCAGGCCTTCCAAGAACACCCGGGCATCGAGCTTCACAAAGTCGAATCCCGATGCGCGCAGCTCCTCAAAGTCCATGTCGAGGTCGGTGACGTGCTCGAGCGCGAAGCGGAAGCCGAGTTCGGCCATGGTCGCGATCGCCTCCCAGTGCACGTTGGAGAAATCGCGCAGGTCGGCTTGCGTGAATGACAGCACCAGGCGCGCGCACAGCGGCGCCTGCTCGATGAAGGTGTCGGCGAACACATCGAGGAAGGTGTTGTCGGTGAGCGATTCGCCACTGAGATTGGCGAACAAGGATGCGCCGGTGCCGCGCTTCGTTAAGCGTTCGGCGACTTCCGCGGTGCGGGTGAGCTTGGCCGCGTCGATGCGGGCGAGCAGGCCGGTGCCGGCGATGGCGCCCGCGAGGTCGTCGGCGGCATAGTCGAGCCCATCGTCGGAGCGTAGCCGCACCGACACCTCGAAATGGCGCGTTTTGCGCTCGTCGAGCGTCAGAATCGGATCCAGATACAGGTCGATGCGGTCGGCAGCCACGGCTTCTGCGACGATGGCGAGGCGGGCGTAAGGACTTGCCGCATCGGTTGCTGCGCCATCACCGCCTCCCGGTCGACGCATGGCGTCAGCGGTCCGCCGCAGGGCTGCAACAGAGCCGCCGATGGTGGCCGTCGTGTGATCGTTGGCGGCATTGTCCGACAGTGGTGGCGTGCCGGAGATTGCCGCGGCCTTCGCTCCAGGCGCACTCAACTGCACGGCCAGCTGCTGGATCAGCTGCTCCATGGTGTCGAGATCGGGGGGCTGCGCTGGAGCCGGTTTGGCGGCCTGAGCCGGTGGCGTGTTGGTGTCGCGCGTCTCGAGTTTGGGTGTCGACTGAACGGCCGTCTCCGGTACGTTTGGCACACCGAGGCGCGGCTGCATCATATCGCCCGGACGCAAGGCCCAAAACGGCGCCATAGTCGGGTCACCAGCGGCCGAGGACTTGATTGCCGGTTGCTCGGGGGCTCGCTGATCGAGTCTCGGCGGCGGCGTCACGTCTGCTGGCAACGGCTCGCCTCGCGATCGGGTCGGCTGCGCCTGAGGCGGGGCCAAAACCGTCGTCGCTGCCGGCGGCTCGTTGAACTCCACGTCGCGCTTGGCGTCCGTCGTGGCGACGGCGGGTGGGCGTGTCAGTGCGGCCCAGGCCTCTGGAGCGGTAGAGGCCCATGCAGACGATGCTGGGGGTGGAGGCGGCAGCGCCGAAAGGTCAGCAGGAAAAGGCTGGCGCGCCAGCTGTGCCGTAGGCTCAGGTCTCGCGCGCTCGGGTTGCGGCGCGTTCGGTGGCATTGCCCTCGGCGCTTGAAGCATGCCATTGCCGGGCCTCGGCGGTACGGGCGGCGGAATGGGGTAGGACGGCGAACCGGCCATGGCACGTGCGCGCGCCTCGTCCATACCGCTGGCGCTGCCGCTCACTTGCGATCGTGCGGTCAGGGGCGATGAGTGAGTCGGCGGAGATTGGGGCGCGGCGGGTCGAGCAGGCAGCGCCTCCAGCGGTGACGGCGCGGAGAAGGGCTCCGACCGGCTCGGTTGGGACCCAGTGTGACCTGCGGCGGCCTCGCGTGCAGAGATCGCGGCTGATGCCATGGGCAGCGGTGGCGCTGCCGGCACTGCTCGCCTCTCGGCCGCGATCGGGGCCGCCACCGGTAGGCGACCGCCACGGTTTGCCCTCTCGATCTGACCCTTGAGGTCGGCGATCTCCGTTTCGAGATCGGCGACGAGCTGGCTCCGGCGCACCGTAACGTGGATCGCCATGAGTGCGGCATAGATCGATAGTGCGACCACCGCTGCCATCCAGGTGCTGAACCCGAGCTGGAGGTACAGGCCGACCCCGATCGCCATTGCAACGAGCGTCATGGCGATCAGAACGAGGGCGTCCCGCGAACCCCGGTGGGCGGGGCGCTGAGCGGTCTTGGCGGCAGAAGATTGGTCCATCGATGCGCAATCCGGACATGATTCGAGTGACCAAGACCGTCACTTGCCCGAACCATGGCTGGCAATGCGCCGCACGGACCTATCACCAGAAAAAGTGATGGCGTCATCGACCGCCAGCACCGGCCGGGTCAACCAATGCTGCGCCCGCCAGGGTGAGTCCCGGCGGGCGGACGACACTCGGTGATCGCCATTGCCTCAGGCGACGGCCTTCAGTACTCGGCGGATACGGTCGGTGATGTCGGCGATGTCGTCCTCGGTGGCGATCAGCGGCGGCGCTATGACCAGCGTGTCGCCAGTGACGCGGCAGTAGAGATCGAACTCGTGGTACATGCGCTCGATGGCGTCGTAGCCGCGAGCGGCAGGTTTCCCCGGGATCGACTCGAGGTCGATGCCGCACATCAGGCCGATCGGGCGGATGTCGACCACGTGCGGTGCGCCTTTCAGCGACAGCATCGCCTCGGCGAATTTGCCCTCCATGGCCTTGGCGCGCGCGAACAGATCCTCCTGCTTGTAGATCTCGAGCGTCGCGAGGCCGGCGGCGACCGCCAATGGGTGGCCCGAGTAGGTGTAGCCGTGGAACAGCTCCACCATATGCTCGGGGCCATTCATGTGCGCCTCGTAAACGCCCTTGCGCACCAGCACGCCGGACATGGGTGCTGCCGCGTTGGTCACGCCCTTCGCGAACGTGATCATGTCGGGCACGATGTTATAGCGCTCGGCCGCAAAGCAGTGGCCGAGGCGGCCGAAACCGGTAATCACCTCGTCGAAGATCAGCAGGATGCCGTGCTGCTCGGTGATCTTCCGGAGCCGCTCAAGATAGCCCTTGGGCGGTGGGATGCAGCCCGTCGAGCCCTGCACCGGCTCGACGATGACAGCCGCGATGGTCGAGGCGTCGTGCAGCGTGATGAGCCGCGTCAGCTCGTCGGCGAGGTCGCCGCCCCACTCCGGCTCCTGGCTCGAGTAGGCCTGCTTGGCGCGATTGTACGTCGTCTGCAGGTGATCGACGCCATGTAGCATGTTGCCGAACATCTTCCGATTGGCGACGATGCCGCCGACCGAGATGCCACCGAAGCCGACGCCGTGATAACCGCGCTCGCGGCCGATGAAGCGGGTGCGCGCGCCTTCGCCGCGGCTGCGGTGGTAGGCCAGCGCCACCTTCAGCGCCGTGTCGACGGCCTCGCTGCCCGAGTTGGCGAACAGGCAGTAGTCGAGGTCGCCCGGCGCCAGCAGCGTCAGTTTCGACGACAGCTCGAACACGCCCGGGTGCGCGTACTGGAACGGCGGCGAGAAATCGAGCGTCTCGGCGGCCTTCTTGATGGCCTCGATGATCGGGCGGCGACCGTGGCCCGCGTTGACGCAGAACAGGCCCGAGGTGGCGTCGATCACCTTCCGGTTGTCCGGGGTGAAGTAATACATGTCCTTGGCGCCCGAAAACAGGCGTGGTCGCTTTTTGAAGGCGCGGTTCGGCGTGAACGGCAGCCAATAGGGCTCGAGCTCGTTGGGCTTCATGTCGAGCGGCGCCATGGGGATCTCCTCGCAAGCGTGGGTCGAAGGTTCGGCCACATGCTATCAGGCGCGATGCTGCGCTGGAAGCGGGGTCGATCGACCATGCACACGGCGGATCGCGGCCGCTGGCCTGTCTGAACCGTGGATGGGGTCAGTGTCCGAGCACCCGAAGCTGACAGTCTGGTACAACACCAAATGTCCCGTTTGCGATGGCGGCATCGGCTGGCAGCGTCGGCATCTCGTTGCCGCGGCCCGTTCCGGCGCCATCGAGTTCCGCGACATCAATCTGGAACCAGACGCTCTTGCCCGCCTGGGCGCGGGTCTCGAGGACGTCCGTCGCCGGCTGCATGGCGTCGACGCCGCTGGACGTCTGCTCGTCGGGGCCGACTGCGCGCGCGAGATGCTGGTGCGCACGCCAGGGTTGCGGTGGTTCGGCCGCAGTCTGGGCCTGCCAATCGTACGCAATGTCGCCCGCTTCGGTTACGACTGGTTTGCCGGTCTGCTCTACGCCTGGAACCGCCGCAAGGGTCGCTGGTGATGAATGATCGGCTGATCCCACGCACCTGCTACCGGCGGGCCGCGATCAACTCGCTGGCGATGATACCGACGATCGCAGCGGGAGCTTCCGCCGGAAGATCGAGGGGGATGCGCATGTCGCAGAGTCGTTCGAGGGTTGCGTGCGTGGCGGGCGGCGTGCGAGACTACTACCCCGGCGCCGGGCTCCCGTGCGGGGGCGTGCCCGCG
>JANOJW010000114.1:0-8053 GCA_031418955.1 Hyphomicrobiales bacterium
CACGTTTGAACGTGACCCCACTAGCGGCCTGACGGTCACAACGGCATTATGCAAGAGGCCTCGGGTGCTCCGGGGCCTCTTTGCTATTTGACCAGCCAAGGCCTCAGTGGCGATCGCGGGGACGCACTGCTCATGACCGACACCACGTTCGACATCATCGTCATCGGCGCCGGGCCGGGGGGATACGTCACCGCGATCCGTGCAGCCCAGCTCGGCTTCAAGACGGCGATCGTCGAGCGCGAGCACTTAGGGGGCATCTGTCTCAACTGGGGCTGCATTCCGACCAAGGCGCTGCTGCGGTCGGCCGAAGCGCTGCACATCGCGCAGCACGCGAAGGACTACGGTCTCACGCTCAACGGTACCATCACCGCAGACCCGGCCGCGGTGGTGAAGCGCTCGCGCGGCGTGTCGGCGCAGCTCAACGGCGGCGTCGGCTTTCTGCTGCGCAAGAACAAGGTGCCGGTGATCTGGGGCGAGGCGCTGATCGAGCGCGCACCGCACGGCGCGAGCCTGGGCCAGATCATCGTGAAATCCCCGTCGAAGCCGGCGATGCAGCCGCAGAACCCGCCGCCGAAAGGCACGCTGGGCGTTGGCGCCTATCAGGCCAAGCATATCATCGTCGCGACCGGCGCGCGCCCGCGCGTGCTGCCGGGCCTGGAGCCCGACGGCCGCTTCGTGTGGACCTACTTCGAGGCGATGGTACCGCAGGCGATCCCGAAGTCACTCCTCGTCGTCGGCTCGGGCGCCATCGGCATCGAGTTCGCCTCGTTCTACCGCACCATGGGCGCGGAGGTGACCGTCGTCGAATTGCTGCCGCAGATCCTGCCCGTCGAGGACGCCGAGATCGCCGGTCTCGCCCGCAAGCGCTTCGAGAAGCAGGGCATGAAGATCATCACGGGCGCCAAGGTGACGGGACTCGAGAAGCGCGGCGTCGATGTCGTCGCCTCGATCCAGGACGAGAAGGGCCAGACCACGCGCGCCGAGTTCAGCCGCGTCATCTCCGCGGTCGGCGTCGTCGGCAATGTCGAGGGGCTCGGGCTCGAGAAGCTCGGCGTGAAGTTCGAGCGCGGCACTATTGCCATCGACGGCCACGGGCGCACCAACGTGCCCGGCATCTACGCGATCGGCGACGTCGCCGGCGCGCCGATGCTCGCGCACAAGGCCGAGCACGAGGGCGTCATATGCGTCGAGACGATCAAGGGAATGCCCGCGCATGCGCTGGACAAGGGCAAGATCCCGGGCTGCACCTATTGCCATCCGCAGATCGCGAGCGTGGGCCTCACCGAAGCCCGGGCTAAGGAGCAGGGGCGCGCCGTCAAGATCGGGCGCTTCCCGTTCCAGGGCAACGGCAAGGCGATCGCGCTCGGCGAGCCCGAGGGCCTGGTCAAGACCATCTTCGATGCGCAGACCGGCCAGCTGATCGGCGCGCACATGATCGGCGCGGAGGTGACCGAGCTGATCCACGGCTTCGTCGTCGCCATGAACCTCGAAACGACGGAAGAGGAACTGATGCACGCCGTGTTCCCGCATCCGACACTCTCCGAGATGATGCACGAGAGCGTCCTCGACGCCTACGGCCGCGTCATCCACATGTGAGGGAGCGGGTGATGCAGTGGTGGATCGCGTTCAGCGAGGTTGTCCGCAATCTTGGTCTGGTGGTCGGAGGAGCGATCGGTATCTATCTCGCGTGGTTGCGCGTGACCGCTGCGAACCAGCAGGCCGAGGCCCAACGCCGGCAAGCCGAGGCGACGGCGCGGCAGGCAGATCTCGGACGCCACAAGCTTGTCACCGATCTGTTTCAGCAGGCGGTTGGCCAACTCCGAGACGAGAAATTAGAAGTCCGCCTGTTTGGCATCTATACTCTCCGCCAAATCGTCGAGGACTATCCGGACTACAAGCGGCCTGTGATCGAGCTCTTGAGCGCCTACGTGCGTGACAATCCGGTAAAGTGGGGCGAAGGCGATCCCCCAGTGGACATCCGCGAGATTTTCAACATCCTGGGGCGGACATTGGAGTACGACAATGACGACGGGATTTGAAGAAGAGCAGATCCCACTCGATCTGCACGGGGCGTTCATCCGGCGCACGCTGCTGCGCAAGGCCAATCTCTCGCGCGCAAATTTCTCGCATGCCGATTGTACGGGCGCTGATTTCTCGAGCAGCGACTTGACGGACGCGGATCTGACCGGCGCGAACTTCGCAAGAGCTAACCTCATGGGCGCAAACCTCCTAAGGACGCGATTGCGGGGCACTGATTTGCGCGGAACAAATTTGCGCGGTTGCCGCAATCTGACTGATGCGCAGCTTGCTGAAGCAATCACGGATGACGCAACGGTACTTCCCGAAGCGGCCTGACAACATGATCGGCGCGGAGGTGTCGTGGCGAAGCCTGCCGCCTACTTCGCCCACCAGGTGTCGAGGACGAAGCCCCAGAGCGGCGGCGTCGCGGGGCCATCGACATGCGCCCAGTGCGCGATCCACTGCGTTCGAAGGTGATAGAGCGGGATCACGTAGTCGCCCGAGATCAGCAGCCGGTCGAGCGCCCGGACCGCCGAGACGAACTGCGGCCGCTCGCGCGCCGACAGCAGCGCCTCGATCAGCGCATTGGCGGCCGGGTCCTTGACGCCCGCGAAGTTGAGCGAGTTGTTGATCTCAGCGCTCTCGATGCTCCAGCGGTTCATCTGCTCGTTGCCCGGCGACAGCGAGGCTGCCCACGACCACTGCATCATGTCGAAGTCGAAGGACTTCATGCGTGCCCAGCGTTGCGCGCTGTCGACCGAGCGGATCTGGATCTTGATGCCCAGACGATCGGCGGATTTGGCGAAGGTCTGGAACAGCCGCTCCTCGGCGCGGCTCGCCGCCATCATCTCGAAGGCGAGCGGCTTCCTTGTCGCGGCGTGCACCAGAAGGCCGCCGTCCTGCACGTAACCCGCCTCCTTGAGCAGCGCGAACGCTGCCTGCAGGCTCGCCCGGTTCTGGCCGCTGCCATCGGTTTTCGGGAATGCGAAGGCACCGGTCATCACCTCGGGCTTGATGCGGGCGGCGAACGGCTGCAGCAGCACTGTCTCGTGCACGTCGGCAGGGCGGCCATGAGCCGACAACTCAGAGCGTTCAAAGAAGCTCTGCGTGCGCGCATAGGCGCTGTGGAACAGCGTGCGGTTGACCCACTCGAAGTCGAACAGATGGATCAGCGCGCGGCGCACGCGTGGGTCGGCGAACATCTCGCGCCGCGTGTTGAACACGAGCGCCGACATGCCGGCGGGCAGCCCCGTCGCAACCTCGCGACGCTTGACGCGACCGTCCGCTGCGGCGGCAAAGGTGTAGCCCTCGGCCCACCGGCCCGCCTCGTCCTCAGCGCGGACCGTCACCTCGCCGACCTTGAAGGCCTCGAACATGGCGCCCTGGTCGCGGAAATACTCCTGGCGGATCTGGGCGAAATTGAAGCGGCCGCGGTTGACGGGCAGATCCCGGCCCCACCAGGCCTCGTCGCGGCGAAAGAGGACGTTGCGGCCAGCCTCGAGGCCCGCCACCACATAGGGGCCCGAGCCGACCGGCGGCTCGAAGCTGGTGCGCTCGAACGTCTCGGGATCGATCTTGTGGCGCGGCAGCACGGGCATCAGGCCGATCAGCAGCGGCGCTTCCCGGTTGCCGTCGTCGGCGAACTGGAAATGCGCGATGCGCTCAGCCCGCGCTTCCGCCTTCTCGACGCTGCCGTAGTTGGCGCGGTGATAGGGCTGGCCTCGCTCGCGCAAGAGCCGCCAGCTGAACACCACGTCTTCGGCGGTGACCGGCCGGCCATCCGAGAAGCGGGCGGCAGGGTTGATGTGGAAGGTGATCGAACGGCGGTCGTCGGGCATCTCGACGGCCTCCGCGATCAGGCCATAGAGCGAAAACGGCTCGTCGAGCGCGCGCGCCAGCAGGCTCTCGTAGACGTACTCGCGCACGCCGTTGGCCGCGACCCCCTTCAGGATGAACGGATTGAGGCTGTCGAACGAGCCGATCTGGCCGAGTGTGATGGCCCCGCCGCGGGGGGCTGCCGGATTGACGTAACGCAACTGCGTGAAGCCCGCCGGCAGCGCCGGATGGCCGTGCATGGCGATGCCGTGCAACCGCTCGCCGGCGTTTGCGAACGGTGTTCCCAGCATCAGACCGAGCAGCAGCGTCACCACCGCGACAAGCCGCCGGCTCAAGCTGCTGAGTCGAAGCGGCGGCAGGACGGTCATTTGGGCTCCTTGGCGCGGCGGGGCATCATGAGGTGGCACCGCGATCGGAACGTGCTCATAGTTCGTGGCAAGGGCAAGTCGGCAAATGAATGCGTGGCTTTGTGTTCCCGTGGCACTCTCGCCACGCTGGCCCATGTATTCCATGGGCGCGATGCCGCACGTGACGAGGCCAGCCACGGGATTGCCGCAATCGAGCCCTTACTCGCCGCCACACACGGGGGGTGAACCGCGAGGCGGATACCTGTGTCCTCGAGTTGGCAACCAACGGGCAGCGCGGCACGTATCTGCGCGCATTCAAAACAGTGCGAAGCGGCAAGTCTGCCGCGACGCGAAGACGCGACGCGAAGAAAGGCAAGGGGATCATGAACGGGCAGTCGAAGGTGATCGGGTCGGTGACGCGTGTGACGGCGGGCTTCGCGCTGGCAGCCGTGCTGGCAAGTGGCGGGGCCATTGCCCAGCAGAAAGCGCCGCAGCAGGCGCCGGCGCAGCCGAAGGCGGGTGCAGCTCCCGCTGCCGCGGCGCCGGCTGGCGAGCCGGTGATGTGGGTCAAGCTGTGCGAGAAGGCGCCCGTTCTGACCAAGGACGCCGCCGGCAAGGACACCAAGGCTGAGAAGAACATCTGCCTCACCCACCATGAGCGCCTCGATGGCAACACCGGCATGGTGCTGGTCTCGGCCGCGATCCGTCAGGTCGAAGGCAGCGACAAGCAGCACCTGATGGTGATGGTCCCGCTCGGCATGGCGATCCAGCCGGGCCTCAAGGCCGCGCTCTACAGCAAGGAGCTGTGGGAGAAGGCGCAGAAGAACGAGAAGGTCGACGACGCCAAGCTCGCGACCATCAACCTCAAGTTCTCGCTCTGCCATCCGGCCGGCTGCACGGCCGAGCTCGATCTGACCAAAGAGGTCATCGACGGCATGCGCGGCAACGCGGGCCTGATGATCTTCTCGATCAACGCCAACGGCCAGGTCATCGCGTTCCCGGTGCCGCTGTCGGGCTTCGGCGGCGCGCTCGACGGCAAGCCCGTCGACAACGCGCAGTACACCGCCGAGCGCAAGCGCCTGATGGGCGAGCTGGCGCTGCGCCAGCAGGCGATCATCGAGGAGTACAAGAAGCAGCAGGCAGCCGGTGGCGGCCAGCAGCCTGCAGCGACGCCGACGGCAGCTCCCAAGGCCCCGCCCGCGCAGAAGAAGTAACCGTCTCCAGCGTCAGCAAGTGAAAGCCGCCTGGATGATCTCCGGGCGGCTTTTTGCGCGAGCACGGCTCAGAGGCCGCGACGCAGCAGCAGTCCAACGACCACGAGTTCGGGGATCAGCCGCGAGAACCGGTCGAGCGTGGCGCGGACTTCGGGGCGCGCGCAAGGCCTCGAGGCGTGGCAGGTACCAGGCGAGACGCTGCGCCTCGGCGTCGAGCGCGGCCGACACGCTGGCGACCTCGCGGCCGATCTCGCCCGAGCGGAAGCGATCGATCAAGGCACCGTGGACGAGCGGGATGAGGGCCGGATGGCCGGTGAGATGGCGGTAGAGGGTCGGCACCAGGGTCGAGCGATCCTGCGCCGGGTCGCACGACAGCGCATCGATCATGCGCCGTGGCTCTCCCGCGAGCGCGGCAATCGGGACCATCGGCGGCAGCGGGCCGACGGGTGGTGGCGGCTGCCACCAGATCGCCGGGATCGCCGGCTCGGTCGTGCGCGGGGCCGCATCCAGGTGATGGACCAGCATGCGCACCATCAGGAAATTGATCGGGTTGACGCGGTTGTAGGCGTCGAGCGCGCGGCCGAAGCCGGCAATGGCGTCATCATCGAGGCCTGCTGAGTTCAGTCTGGCGCGGCTGACGTCAGCGGGCGGCGCGTCCACAGCGGCAGCCGATGTCGACCACGCCGTCTCCTGCAGCAGGCCGGCCGAAGCGATGCCGCGAAAACCCGACCAGATCTCGTCGAGGACGCCCGGCATGGTCGCCAGATGCCGCCAGATCAGCGCCACCATCGGTGCCGCCGTCCGCTCGCGCATCTCGGTGTAGATCGACGCGATTGCCGACGGCGCATCGGCCTCGGTGAGTTCCGACAGGGTGGCGGTGCTCATGCGAATCCCCTCATGCGAACTCCAGGATCACCGCGTCCACCGCGAGGCTGTCGCCGGCTCTGGCTGAGACCTTCTTGACGACGCCGTCGCGCTCGGCGCGCAGCACGTTCTCCATCTTCATGGCCTCGACCACGGCGAGCGCATCGCCGGCCTTGACCTCTTGGCCCTGCGCGACGTGCACGGCCTTGACCAGACCGGGCATCGGGCAGAGCAGGAACTTCGACATGTCGGCGGCCGCCTTCGCCGGCATCAGCGCGGCGAGTGCGGCCTCGCGCGCGGTATAGACCGTCGCCCGCTCGGTGATGCCGCGCCAGGACAGCTCGACGCCATTGAGACGCGGCGCGATCTGCACCGAGATCTCGCGGTCGCCGACCCGGCCGCTCCACACCGGATCGCCCGGCCACCACGTCGATACGACCTCGATGGTTGTGCCGATCTCGCCGTCTGCGCCGACGTAGGTGACGTAGAACGGCTGGTTGTCGCCACCGCCAGCGACGTCCAAGTGGCGCTCGTCCTGCCCGATCCGCACGACGCGCCGCTTGGCGAAGTGCACGGCCTCCCCGCTCATCTGCTGCGAGATGGTGCGCCGGCGCGTATTGCCCAGATGATCGATCACGGCGGCGACGGCTGCGAGCGTGTCGGCCTCGTCGGGCTGAGGCGCGCGGGCCTTGAAGCCCTGCGGATACTCCTCCTTGATGAAGCCCGTCGAGATGTTCCCCGAGCGCCAGCGCGGCGACTGCATCAGCGCGGTGAGGAACGGGATGTTGTGCTGGATGCCGTCGATGTGAAACGCGTCGAGCGCCTCGGCCTGCGCGTCGATCGCAGCCTCCCGGGTTGCGGCGTGCGTGACCAGCTTGGCGATCATCGGGTCGTAGAACATCGAGATCTCGCCGCCTTCGGTGACGCCGGTGTCGTTGCGCACCGTGATGCCGCCGATCGAGGCTTCGCGCGGCGGGCGATAGCGCACGAGCCGGCCGATCGAGGGCAGGAAGTTGCGATAAGGGTCCTCGGCGTAGATGCGGCTCTCGACCGCCCAGCCGGTGAGCTTCACGTCCTTTTGCGCGAAGCCGAGCTTTTCCCCGGCCGCAACCTTGATCATCTGCTCGACGAGGTCGATGCCCGTGATCATCTCCGTCACCGGATGTTCGACCTGGAGCCGCGTGTTCATCTCGAGGAAGAAGAATGAGCGGTCCTGGGCCGCGACGAACTCCACCGTGCCGGCACTGTCGTAGCCGACGGCTTTGGAAAGCGCGACCGCCTGCTCGCCCATCCGGCGGCGTGTCACCTCGTCGAGCAGCGGCGAGGGCGCTTCCTCGATGACTTTCTGGTTGCGGCGCTGGATCGAGCATTCGCGCTCGCCGAGGTAGAGCACGGTGCCATGCTTGTCGCCCAGCACCTGGATCTCGATATGGCGCGGATTGACGATGAATTTCTCGACAAAAACCCGGTCATCGCCGAAGGAGCTGGCCGCTTCCGATTTGGCGCGGGCGAAACCCTCGGCCACCTCGTCGGCCGAATGGGCAATACGCATGCCCTTGCCGCCGCCGCCCGCCGAGGCCTTGATCATCACCGGATAGCCGATGTCATTGGAAATCTTCACCGCATGCGCCGGGTCTTCGATGACGCCAAGATAGCCCGGAACGGTCGAGACATTGGCCGCGGCAGCCGCCTTTTTCGATTCGATCTTGTCGCCCATCGCGGCAATCGCATGCGGGTTGGGGCCGATGAAGATGATGCCGGCGTCCTTCAGCG
>JANOJW010000115.1:0-8773 GCA_031418955.1 Hyphomicrobiales bacterium
GGAAGGCCTCACCTCGCCGGTGCTCGAACGGCAGCAGTGGCGCTACCTGCCGCGGCCGTCCTACCCGCTCGACGAGGGCGCGACGTGGACGCCGCCAGCCTGGTGACGCGCGGAGTTGCTGTTAACCATATGCCGCATCGGACTTTGGTCTGATCCGCCAGCCGGGATAGGACGCTTGTCGAGAGGGCGCGACCGGCAGGGACCTGAGCGTGCGGCATCGCCGCGCCGGGCCAACGGTATCTGCGGATGCGATCGACGGCGCAGTCCCTCACTGCCGACCAACCAGAACCCGGCGTCGCCCAGCGCGTGACGCCGCTGTTTCGCGAGCCGGTGAACCTGTCGGCGTCGACCCTCGTCGGGTTGATGCTGGTCGCCGTCCTCCTGCAAATGGCGATTCTGGTGGCGCCGACGCGCTCGCTGCCGATCGCAGCGTCGCCGTTGCCGCCACCCGCGCTGCTCGTCGAGCGTGAGATGGCGTTGCTATCGCCCCTGACGCCGCCGAAGCCGCCGGCGCCCGACGCCACCCCGCAAGATCCCGGGCCCGCCGTTCCGGCAGCCCTCATCGTTCCGATGTCGCCAGCCGAGCGGCAGCCCCAAGGGACCACCGAGCCGCTTCCCCTGCCCTACCAACCCGTTATCGAAGCGCCAGCCGAGCCAGCACCTGCGATCGAGGTGGTGACGCCCGAGACGCCGCCCGCCCCGCCAACGCTGCTCGCACTACTCCTGCCGCGGCCCGAACTCGTTCCGCCGCCCGAGCCTGACCTCGTCATCACCACCGCACTACCGGTGCTGCCGCCGCTCGCGCCGCCCGATCCGCGCGCCGAGCAGCTCGAGAAACTGCGCCGCAAAATCCATTTCCAGCCGACGACGCGAGACGATTGCCTTCCGCCCCAGCTGCTGCACGTCCTCTACGATATCGCCGAGAACTTCGGCGAAGTCCGCATCTCCTCGACGCATCGCGATCCGCTACGCAATCGCCGTGTCGGCGGCGCCAGAAACTCGTTTCATCTGGAATGCCGGGCCATTGATTTCATTCCGACTGGAAACCGCAAGTCAATTCTGAAGTTCATTCAAAATCACCCTGATGTCGGCGGCTATAAGCTCTATCCCCGCGGCCATTTCCATATCGACGACGGGCAGCGCCGAAGCTGGTGAATGACGCCCGTTAAGGCCGTTCGTTTACCGGCCTCCCTAACCAACATCCTAACCAGATGTGCCATTCGGGGACAGTTTCCGGCTAATGACGCTCAGGCGGGGTGCCTGCCGCAGTATCGAAACGAGACGGGAATTCATTTCGATACGACGGCCCTCACTAGGGAGTACCGTTATGTCGAAACTGTTGGTGTCCTGTTCCAGCAAGGCGTTCGCTGTGTTCGCTGGCTGCCTTGCCCTGATCGTGTCCGTGCTCGCTGCGCCGTCGACGGCACGGGCGGACACGGCCGACTATCTGTCGCGGTCGTTCGCGGCGCCCGGCGGCGGCTCGCGCGCCGAAGGCCAGACGAAGCGAAAGGGATCGAAAGGCGTGCAGGTGGCGAGCCTGGGCGGCGGTTATGAGTCAAAGCCGAAACTCGGGCCGAGCCTGTCGGGCGGCGGCGTCACCTGGGTGGCGAGCTCGGGCTGCCTCAACTCGACGTTGCGCAATGCCGTACACAGCATCGGGTCGCAGCATGGCCGCGTCGTCGTGTCGTCGACCTGCCGCAACCACGCCCACAACCGCCGCGTCGGCGGGGCGCCGAAGTCCCACCACCTGACCGGCAACGCGGTCGACTTCCGCGTGCACGGCAACTATGGCGCGGCTTACGCGTATCTGCGCTCGCACGGCGGGCTCGGCGGCGTGAAGCACTACGGCGGCGGCCTGTTCCACGTCGACACGGGCCCCAAGCGCTCCTGGTAGGGCCCCAAGCGCTCCTGGGAGACGATAGCGCCCCGGCGCAGATCCGACCAGAGTTCCGACCAGACAGCCAGAGTTCCGACCAGACAGACTGTGGGCCGCGGCGACACGCCGGGGCCCGCACTGCTTTCACGGCCGTTGTCGTTCGTGCTAGACCGTTGCGGGACAACGAGGCCGGCACGGCCGGGACGAGGGAGACCATCATGCGATTTGTGAAAGCACTGGCCGTGGGCGCCGTCCTGCTCGCCAGCAGCCTTGGCACGGTGCGCGCGCAGGACCTGAAAATCGGGCTCGCCGCCGAGCCGTCGGCGATGGACCCGCATTTCCACAACCTGACGCCCAACAACTCGCTGACCTCCCATGTTTTCGAGCGACTGGTGCACTTCGACGCCAAGCAGAACCTGATCGCGGGCCTCGCCGTGAGTTGGAAGGCGGTCGAGCCGAAGACCTGGGAGTTCAAACTCAGGACCGGCGTCAAATTTCACGACGGCACGCCGTTCACCGCCGACGACGTGATCTTCACGATGCAGCGTGCACCCAATGTCGAGAACAGCCCGGGAAGCTTCGCGATTTACGTCAAGGGCAAGACCTTCACCAAGGTCGACGACCACACCGTCCGCGTCACCACGCCCGAGCCGTATCCCCTCATGCCCAACGACATGGCGACGATCGCCATCGTCTCCAAGAAGCATGGCGAAGGCGCCAAGACCGACGACTACAACCAGGGCAAGGCGGCGATCGGCACGGGCCCGTTCAAGTACGCCGAGTTCGTCAAGGCGGACCGCTACGTGTTCGTGCGCAACGAGGACTACTGGGGCGACAAGGCGAAGTGGGCGAAGGTGACCTTCAAGCCGATCAAGGCGGGCCCGGCGCGGGTCGCAGCGCTCCTCGCTGGTGACGTCGATCTGATCGAGGAGGTGCCGACCACCGACGTCGCCAAGATGAAGACGGAGGCGAAAGTCGAGCTGTCGCAAGGCCTCTCGAACCGGGTGATCTACTTCGCCATGGACCAGGGCCGCGACGAGACGCCGTTCATCACTGCGAAGGACGGCTCGAAGATCAAGAACCCGCTGAAGGACAAGCGCGTGCGCTTGGCTCTGTCGAAGGCGATCAACCGCGACGCGATCGTCGACCGGCTGATGGAGGGTGCTGCCATCAAGGCCTCGCAGCTGCTGGCCGACGGCTTCTTCGGGGTATCGAAGACGCTGAAGCCCGAAGCCTACGATCCGGAAGGCGCCAAGAAGCTGCTCGCCGAGGCCGGCTTCCCGAACGGCTTCAAGATGAAGCTGCACGGGCCCAACGGGCGCTACATCAACGATGCACGCATGGCGGAAGCCGTGGCGCAGATGTTCACCCGCATCGGCGTCGAGACCTCGATCGAGACACTCCCCCCCGCGGTGTTCTTCAGCCGCGCCTCGGCCGGCGCCGCCGGGGAACCCGAGTTCAGCTTCATCCTGGTCGGCTGGGGCTCGGGCACGGGCGAAGTGTCCTCACCGCTGAAGTCGCTGATCGCCACCTTCAACAAGGACAAGGGCACCGGCCCCGCCAATCGCGGCCGCTACTCCAATCCCGCGATCGACAAAACCATCGACGAGGCGCTTGCCACCATCGATGATGCCAAGCGCGCCGAGTTGCTGGCCAAGGCCTCCGAGATGGCGATTGGCGACGTGGCGGTGATCGTGTCCCACTATCAGCTCAACACCTGGGGCACCAAGAAGGGCCTCACCTACGAGCCGCGTACCGACGAGTACACCACCGCCATCAGCGCCAAGTGATGCGCGCGACACGGGACTGGGACGCCGCATCCAATGAGCAAGCAACCGACCCTCACGTATGAGCTTGCATCTCCCTTCCCCCTCGACGGGGGAATGGCAGGGGATGGGGGTGGTGCACGACGCCAATCGATTGCACACCCCCCACCCCAGCCCTCCCCCGCAAGGGGGGAGGGAGTTCGGGCTGCGTGGCAGGCATTCTCGATCGCGCGGCGAAGCGAAAGGCAGTCGACATGACCGCCTTCATTTTGCGGCGGCTGATGCAGAGCGCCGGCGTCGTCGCCGCCATGTCGGTGATCGTGTTCTGCGGCATGCACGTGATCGGCGATCCCGTCTACCTGCTGGTCAACCCGCAGTCGGATCAGGCCGAGATCGAGGCGACCATCAAGCGGCTCGGCCTCGATCGCCCGCTCTGGCAGCAGTACCTGTACTTCGTGCGCGGCGCGGTGACCGGCGATCTCGGCACCTCGTTCGTGCACGGCACGTCGGCGCTGAAGATGATCGTCTCCAAGATGCCGGCCACCATGGAGCTGGCGCTGGCCGCGATCGCGATGGCGATCCTGCTCGGCATCCCGCTCGGCCTCTATGCGGGCTTGCGCCCCGACAAAGCGCTCTCCAAGACCATCATGGCCGGTTCGATCCTGGGCTTCTCGCTGCCGACGTTCTGGGTGGGCATCATGCTGATCATGGTATTTGCGGTGCACCTGGGCTGGCTACCATCGACGGGCCGCGGCGACGTCGGCACGTTCCTCGGGATGTCGTCGAGCCTGTTCACGTTGAACGGACTGAAGCACATCGCGCTGCCGGCGCTCAATCTGGCGCTGTTGAAGATCTCGCTGGTCATCCGCCTGACGCGGGCGGGCACGCGGGAGGCGATCCATCAGGACTACATCAAGTTCGCGCGCGCCAAGGGGTTGTCGGAGCGGCGCGTGGTCGGCGTGCATCTGTTGAAGAACATCCTGATCCCGGTCGTCACCGTGCTCGGGCTCGAGTTCGGCAGCCTCGTCGCGTTCTCCGTGGTCACCGAGACGATCTTCGCCTGGCCCGGCATGGGCAAGCTGCTGATCGGAGCGATCCAGTCGCTCGACCGTCCGCTGATCGTCGCCTACCTGATCCTGATCGTGCTGATGTTCGTGCTGATCAATCTCGTCGTCGATATCATCTATTCGCTGCTCGACCCGCGCGTGCGGCTCGGCGCGGCGAGCTGAAATTGCGAGGCTGTGCGCGGCGAAAGGCAGCGTAAGATGCCAACTCCCGCCGCCCACAGATCGAGGCCTGATGCGCGCCCGCCTCGCTGACCGCCTGCCGCCCGCTTTCGCCAAGCCCCGCTTCCGGCTGTTTGCGGGCGGACAGGCCGTGTCGATCGTCGGCAGCTGGATCCAGCAGGTCGCGCTCTCCTGGCTCGTCTACCGCCTATCGGGCTCCGTCTTCCTGCTCGGCCTCTCGGGTTTCCTGCAGCAGGTGCCGCATCTGGTCATCGCACCGGTCGCAGGCTTCGTGGTCGACCGGCTGCCGCGCGTGAAGCTGCTCGTCGCGATCTATCTGGCGCAGGCGGTGCTGGCGGCCGTGCTCGCGGTGATGGCGCTCGGCGGCGTCACTGAGATCTGGCCGTATCTCACGGTGGCGCTGCTGATCGGCGTGTCGAACGCCTGCGAGGCGCCGGCGCGGCAGTCGCTGCTCGGCGTCATCGTCGAGGAGCGCGCGCTGCTGCCGAGCGCGATCGGCTTCAACTCGGTGCTGTTCAACTCGGGCCGGCTGATCGGGCCGTCGATTGCCGGCGTGCTACTGCTATTGGTGTCGGAGGGCTGGTGCTTCGCGATCAACGCGGTGAGCTTTGCGGGCATCGTCGCAGCGCTCCTCGCCATGCGGCTGCCCGATGCGCCGGCGAGCAGCGCCCAACGGCTCGGCCGCGACGATGTCCGGGCGACCATCACGCGCCTGCTGGAGCTGCCGGTCGCGAAGTACGTGCTGCCGCTGGCCTCGACCGTGGCGCTGTTCGCGCTGCCGCTACAGCATCTGATGCCGTCGGTCGCGGTGTCCTTCTTCGGCGGCGCGCAAGGCACCGTCGGCCTGTTGCTGAGCTGCCAGGGGCTCGGCGCACTGATCGCGGCGATCGTCCTGTCGATGCAGCGCGGGCATTGGCTGCAGCTGCGGCTCGTGCGCGTCGCCCCGTTCGTGGTCGGCCTGGCGCTGCTCGCCTTCAGTCAGTCGCGCACGCTGTGGCTGTCGCTGCCGTGTCTCGTGGTGATGGGTGCCGCCACCCTCTCGACGTCGGTCTCGACCAACACGCTGATGCAGCAGTCGGTCGAGGATAGCTGGCGCGGCCGCGTGATCGGGCTCTATTTCATGTGCTTCATCGGCCTGGCGCCGATCGGCAACCTGCTCGCCGGCATCATCGCCTCCCGGATCGGCGTCGGCCCCGCCTTGACGGTCAACGGCGTGCTGATCCTCGCCGTCGCGCTGGCGGTCAGCGTGCGGTTGCAGCGAACACCCGGCGCCAACGAAGCGCTGAAACGGAGCCTTGGAGCGTGAGCCCGTTCCCGGACGGAGCAAGATCGGTAACCTTGTCCGTGCGCGATCATTGGCGGCGGTAACGATCCGTGCCCGAATGGGCGTCAGTCGATCGGCCCGCACCCGCCGCGCAGCCCAACGGCCGCCGCGGTGCGGGCCCGATCGAGTTGGGGGGGGACTCCCGCCCACCGTGGTCTCCCGGACGCCTGCAGCGGGTTCCGCGCCGCTCGAAAATCACGTATGTGTGGTCGTCGCTTCGGCCCAGACTACACTTCGGCCCAGACTTCGGAGGACCCTTTGCTCGAACGGCTCAAAGTCAAGATCTTCGCCGACGGCGCAGACCTCAAGAGCATGACGGCGCTGGCAGCCGACCGCCGCATCAAGGGCTTCACCACAAATCCATCCCTGATGCGCAAGGCCGGCGTCGAGGACTACGTCGCCTTCGCCCGCGACGTGCTGCGCGCCATTCCCGACCGGCCGGTGTCGTTCGAGGTGTTCGCCGACGAGTTCCCCGAGATGGAAGCGCAGGCCCGCGAGATCGCGACCTGGGGCAAAAACGTCTACGTCAAGATCCCGATCTCCAACACCCGGGGCCATTCGGCGATGCCGCTGATCCAGCGGCTCTCGGCGCAGGGCATCCCGCTCAACGTGACGGCGATCTTCACGCTGGTCCAGGTGCAGGACGTCACTGACGCGCTCGACGCCGGCACGCCGGCCGTCGTCTCGGTGTTCGCCGGCCGCATCGCCGATACGGGCGTCGATCCCATGCCGATCATGCGGGAAGCCGCGGCCGTGATGCGCGCCAAGCCGAAGGCCGAGCTGCTGTGGGCGAGCCCGCGGGAGCTGCTCAACATCTACCATGCCGACGAGTGCGGCTGTCACATCATCACGGTGTCGCCCGACGTGCTGTCGAAAATGGATCTCGTCGGCCGGAGCCTCGACGAGTACGCGCTAGAGACCGTGAGGGTGTTCTACAAGGACGCGACGGCGGCGGGCTATCGCATCCCGATCAAGGCGCGCTGAGCCGGCGCCCGACGGTGTACGATGGCAGGGTGATTCAAAGAACCACACCATCCCGGGGCTGACACGGGCTGCAAATCAGATTCTGTAGCGAAGCCACCAACGATGGAGGTGGCTCGATGACACGCACACTGTGGGACGTTCTCAGCGCGATCGCGGACCGGCGGGGGCGCAAGGGGCGGCAACTGCCGCTGCCGGGCATCCTTGCCATTGCCATTGCCGCCATGCTGGCTGGCGCCAACGATCTGCGCGCGACTTCCGCTGGGGCCGCCGCTTGACGCCGGAGGCACTGGCGCTGTTCGGTCTCGAGCGGGCGCCGTGCCATGCCACCTATCACTACGTTTTCAAGTCGCTCGACGGCGATGTGCTGGCCAAGGCGCTCGGCGCGTACGCGCGCGGCAACGGCGAGCCGTGTCATATCGCCATAGACGGCAAGACGCTGAAGGGCAGCCGCAGGCTCGACGCCAAGGCGCTGCACGTCGTCTCGGCGTTCGCCACCGAGCTGTCCTGCGTCGTCGGCGATCTCGTCGTCGCGCCCGATCAGAACGAGATCACGGCCGCGCTGGCGCTGCTCAAGGAACTGAAACTGGACGGGACGATCATCACGCGCGCCTCCGGCACGACGTGTGGAACGCGCGCCTCCGGCACGACGCGAGATCTGTCGAACGATCAAGGACGGGAACGGTGACTGCCTGTTCGCGGTCAAGGACAACCAGCCCGAGCTGAAAGCCGCAATCGCCGAGAGCTTCGGCGATCTTTCCCCCCTGCGAGACCGGCGGCGCCCCCGCCGTGCTGCCGCCTGACATCACGCGCGCCGAGACGCTCGAAAAAGCACACGGCCGCATCGAGACCCGACGCATCGCGGTCAGTGCCGAGGTCGTCGAGCACCTCGAATGGCCCGGCGCCGCCCAGGTCGCGCGCATCTGGCGCGAGCGCCGCATCGGCGACACGGTCAGCACCGAGGTCGCCTACTTCGTGACCAGCCTGCCGGCCTCCAAAGCTGGGGCTGACCGGCTTCTGGCACTCGTACGCGCCCATTGGGGCATCGAGAACCGGCTGCACCACGTGCGCGATCTGTCCATGGACGAGGATCGCTGCCGCGTTCGCGCCGGCGGTCGAGTGCTTGCCTCGATCCGCAACCTCAGTCTATCCCTGATTCGCGCCCGTGGTCTGTCCGTGCGCGAGGCACGCGAAAACTTCCGTGAGGACCGCGCCGAAACATCGCCATCGTGACTGGCCGGATTCTTTGAATGGCCCTGCTTGTAATATCTGGAGCACTTGACGCGCGCAGCGCGAGGCTTCCACCACGATGTACGCTGACTAACGTTGCCAGATAGCCCGCAAACATCGAGGTTCCTGCACTTCCTTCACCTGACCGCTCTAGCCTATTCATCGTATCATTTGCAGTCAGATACGAGTAGCCCGAGCCTATAGAGGAAAAATGCCCTTCCACGACCTGCAGGCTGAGCTCAATTCCGCCCAAAGATCATCCGATTTGTGAAGGGTGCGGTCGTCATGGCGCGGGCGATGACGGTGAGGGCGTTGCGGACGGGGGTGAGGCTCTTGCGGTTGAAGCGGA
>JANOJW010000116.1:0-4471 GCA_031418955.1 Hyphomicrobiales bacterium
TTGGCCTTCATGATCGCCTCGAACAGCGCGATCGTTGCAGGCCCGATCTTCCCGGCTTCGCGCAGCATGCGTGCCGGGTTCCATTCCGCGTAGCGGCGATGGCTCGACGGCATGTGCTCCGGCGTCGTTGTGTGCTTGTGCGCCACGCGCGAGCGCACGTGGCTCGCAACCCGCTGGCCCTTGTGGAATACCTCGACCGTCGCGTCGGTGAAGCGGGCGTCGACGGTCTCCCGCAGCAGGGCGAACGGCGTCGAGTAGTAGTGATCATCGACCTCGACGTGATAATCGGGCGCCACCGTGCAGCGTTTCCATTCGGCGTAGTGGTAGCGCTCAGCTGGCAGCCCCTTCAGCGCCGGCCGGTCGAGACTGGCGAACAGATCGTTGCGGCTCTGCTTCAGCCGTTTCATCACCTTGGCGTTGATCGTCGTGACGCAGTCGCGCACGGCCTCGTTCAACTCGACCAGCGAGAAGAAGCGCCGATTGCGCATCCGGCCGAGCACGAAGCGCGAGACGATGCCGACCGCCGCCTCGACCTTCGCCTTTGCGCGTACCGGGTGATGGCGACCACCTGTTCCGATCCATGACGACCAGTCGTTCCGACTGATGGCGACCACCCGTTCCGGTCCATGGCGACCAGGCTGTGGAGGGGTGTGACGGGCACCGTTGGGTAGACCTCGAATCGGCATGGCCTCGCGCCCTGGCAACAGGGAGTGGGGAATGGCCCAACAGAGATTACCCATGCGGAACATCCGCGGCGTGCTTCGGCTCAAGGCCGCCGGCATGTCCAAGCGCAAGATCGCGGCCGGCCTCGGCATCGGCGCCACGGCCGCCGGGGAGTGTCTGGCGCGCGCGCTGCGTGCCGGCGTCGGCTGGCCGCTGCCCGACGACATGACCGATGCGGGCCTCGAGGCGCGGCTCTATCCGGCCTCGACCGTGCTCGCCGAGATCAAGGCGCGACGGCCACAGCCGGACTGGCCGACGCTGCATCGCGAGCTCAAACGCAAGGGCGTGACGCTGCAGCTGGTCTGGGAGGAGCATCGGGCAGCGCACCCGGACGGCTTCGGCTACAGCCGCTTCTGCGAGCTGTACCGGGCTTGGGAAGGTCGGCTGGCACCGACCATGCGGCAGACGCATGTTGCCGGCGAAAAGCTGTTCGTCGACTACGCCGGCACGACGATGGACGTGATCGATGCGTCGACCGGCGAGGTGATCAAGGCCCAGCTGTTCGTCGCGGTGCACGGCGCCTCCAGCTACACCTTTGCGGACGCGACCTGGACGCAGACCCTGCCCGACTGGATCGGCTCGCACACCCGCGCCTTCACGTTTTTCGGCGGCGTGGCCGCGATGGTGGTGTCCGACAATCTGAAGTCCGGCATCACCAAGGCCTGCTTCTACGAGCCCGCCGTCAATCGCAGCTACGCCGAGATGGCGGCGCACTACGGGACGGCCATCGTGCCGGCGCGGCCCTACAAGCCGCGCGACAAGGCCAAGGTCGAGGTCGCCGTGCAGGTGGCGACGCGCTGGATCATCGCCAAGCTCAGGAAGCGGCAGTTCTTCTCGCTCACCGAGTTGAATGAGGCGATTGCCGTCGAGGTGGCAGCCCTCAATGCCCGCGTCACGCGACACCTGGGCGCGAGCCGCAAGGCGCTGTTTGAGGAGCTGGAGCGGCCGGCACTGAAGCGGTTGCCGGCAGAGCCCTACGTCTACGCCGAGTGGAAGCAATGCAAGCTCGGGCTCGACTATCACGTCGAGGTCGAGAAGCACTACTACTCGGCGCCCTACCAGCTGCTGCGCGAGAAGGTGTGGGTGCGCATTACGGCTCGCACCGTCGAAGTCTTCCATCGCGGCCAACGCGTCTCAGCCCATGTCCGGTCCTCGTCGAACCGCCGCCACACCACCGTGCGCGAGCACATGCCGTCGGGCCATCAGCATCATGCCGATTGGACGCCCGCCCGCATCCAGCGCAAGGCCAACGAGATCGGCCCCAAGACCTCGGCGCTGATCGAGATCATCCTGCGCGAGAAGACGCACCCGGAGCAGGGCTTCCGGGCCTGCATCGGCATCCTCAGGCACGCCAATGCCTTCAGCCCCGAACGGCTCGAAGCCGCCTGTGGCCGAGCCCTGGAGATCGGTGCCCGCTCGTACACGTCGGTCACTTCAATCCTGAAGACCAACCTGGATCGCAAACGGCCCGCACCCGCCACGGACGGGCCGGCGATAACTCACGACAACATCCGTGGCGCCAAGTACTTCCATTGAGGAGAACACAATCGATGCTGACCCACCCAACCCTCGACCAGCTCAGAGCGCTCAAGCTCGACGGCATGGCCGACGCCTTCATCGAGCTGCAGGACCAGGACAGGGCCAAGGACCTGTCCCACGCTGAATGGCTGGCGCTGCTGATCGACCGCGAGGCGACCAACCGCTCGACCGGTCGCTTCCGCAGTCGGCTCAAGGCTGCCCGTCTCAGGCATTCCCATGCGTCGATCGAGGACGTCGACTACCGCGCGGCGCGGCGGCTCGATAAAGCCTTGTTCCAGCAGCTCGCCGCGGGACGGTGGATTGCCGACCACCGCAATCTGCTTGTCACAGGGCCGTGCGGGGTCGGCAAGTCATGGCTCAGCTGCGCCCTGGCGCAGAAGGCCTGCCGTGACGGCTACAGTGTGCATTACGCCCGCGTGCCACGGCTGTTCGCCGATCTCGAGCTGGCCCACGGCGACGGCTCGTTCACCAAGCTGTTCCGCACGCTCACCAAGGCCGATCTTCTGATTCTCGACGACTGGGGGCCCGACCGGCTGACCGCCCCGCAGCGGCGCGATCTGATGGAGATCGTCGAGGAGCGGTATGGCCGCGGCTCGACACTGATCACCAGCCAGCTCACCGTCGACAAGTGGCACGACGTGATCGGCGAGCCGACCTTCGCCGACGCCATCCTCGATCGCCTCGTGCACAACGCCTACCGGCTCGCGCTCGACGGGCCGTCCATGCGCAAACCCGAGGCGCCAGAGTTTGTCGAGCAGCAGAAAGGGCTGCCGATGAAGGAAGAGGCAGGCAGCACCGCCGTGCCCGAAACCAAACCGGTGAAGGGTGGTCGCAAATGATCATCAAGCGCCACACACCGGCCATCGCCGGTACGCCGCGAGAGAATGCGCGTCTGCAAAAACCGACGCCAAAAGGATGAGCATCATGCTTGACGACGCCAGCGAACACTGAGATCAGCAGACGTACTCAACGGTGCCTCGCACCCCCCGAGCCACACTGGTCGCCATGCGCCGGAATGGGTGGTCGCCATGCGCCGGAACGAGTGGTCGCCTTCCCCGGAATGCGCACCGGGGACATTGGCTGCGGTCCAATCGGCATTCTGGACTTGCTGTCCGAGCGTGTCGGACCGGCAGGGGCGGTCGTCGGAGTTGAGCGCGAGCCGCGATTCGCGGAAATGGCGAAGGCCGAAGTCGCCAGACGCGGCTTGGCCAATGTCATGATCGTCGAAGGTGACGCGCTGAGCACCGAACTCCCCACAGCCTCGTTCGATTTCGTGCACGAGCGGCTGGTCCTCGTGAATATGCCGCCAGAGAACCAGAAAGCCTTCGTCGCGCAAATGGTCAGCTTGGCAAGACCGGGCGGCATAGTTGCGCTGGAGAACGTGGATCGGGCCTCCTTCGTGTGTCACCCGGAACACCCGTCGTTGGAAATTCTGACGAGAGCATTTCGAGAGGCCGTCCGACCTACGAATGGGGAAGGCACCGCTGGCCGCACATTGCCGTGGCTTCTGCGATCGGCCGGGGTCCGCGAGATCCGCTCCAAAGTTCATGTGAGAGTTCTTGAGCTTGGTGAGCGGCGGCGCACGTTTTTCCTCGATCATCTCGACTTACTGAGGCCCAAAATCCTCGCCCAAGGCCTTCTGACAGAAGTCCATTTCGATTCACATAGGGCCGCACTTGCTGAGCACTTTACCAACCCTGACACGCTATTGATTGATAGGCTTTTTGTGCAGTCGTGGGGTCGGAAGCCGAGTGTGCAAGTTGCCGTGTCAGTTTGATCGGACGGCCATGGCGCCGATCTGCATCAACACGTGAACCACGACAACAACGCCTGCGGGAGGAATTTATCCGTTTGTCATGTGTCGGCTGCCTCGATCCACTCCCTGACGCTTTGACCGGAAGCGGGCATTGCCGTGGTGCGCAAACTCCACCTTCGAAATGTCGGAGACGGGTCATCTTCGCCAGTCAGCATGCCATGCCGGTGACGGTCGGTCCACACCAGATAGCCGCCAGTCCGGGAACGAAATGGCATCCACTTCCGCTGGACCCTCAGCAGGGAGCGTGCAATGCTCCGTGCGCGACCGGAGGGTTCGGGCCAAAGCACGAAGTCGCTGCGCGACAGCCCGCTGAAGCGGGTGCAGGAGCCGCTGGGCCGGCGTCCAGGCGGCGCGGTAACCAGTTGAGAGAACAGGCGTAACGGAGCGGGGAGC
>JANOJW010000117.1:0-1971 GCA_031418955.1 Hyphomicrobiales bacterium
CCGATGTTGACCGGCGTTCCGCGCGCGAGATCGCGGCCATAGCAGGCCGCGCAAACCGAGACCTTGGTTTCGCAGGTCAGCACCGACCGGATGCGGACTTCCTGAACCATGGCCTTGTCGATCAACTCGACCTGACGCTCCTCGATCAGCTCGCCGGTCTTGATGATGACCTTCTTGGTGCTGGGGTCGAGCACGTCTTCCTGCGCGGTGCGGCCGAGCACGCGCGCTGACAGCGAAACGATCACCGTACCGGCGTCGACAACGGCCTGCACGTTGATGCCACGATCGGTGCCGCAGTCGGGCTCGGTGATGATGCAGTCCTGCGCGACGTCGACGAGACGGCGCGTCAGGTAGCCCGAGTTCGCTGTCTTCAAGGCGGTGTCGGCGAGGCCCTTGCGGGCGCCGTGCGTCGAGTTGAAGTACTCGAGCACCGAGAGGCCTTCCTTGAAGTTCGAGATGATCGGCGTCTCGATGATCTCGCCCGACGGCTTGGTCATCAGGCCGCGCATGCCGGCGAGCTGCTTCATCTGGGTCGGCGAGCCGCGGGCGCCGGAGTGGCTCATCATGTAGATCGAGTTGATCGGCCGCTCGCGACCCGTCGCCTTGTCGGTGCCGGCCGAGGAAATGCGGTCCATCATCTCCTTGGCGATCTGCTCGGTGCACTTCGACCAGCCGTCGACGACCTTGTTGTACTTCTCGAGTTTGGTGATGAGGCCGTCGTTGTACTGCTGCTCGAACTCGCGCACGAGCTCGGTCGCCTGCGCGACGATCTTCGTCTTGGTCTCGGGGATCACCATGTCGTCTTTGCCGAACGAGATGCCGGCCTTGAAGGCATGGTAGAAGCCCAGGCCCATGATCCGGTCGCAGAAGATCACCGTCTCCTTTTGGCCGCAATTGCGGTAGACGGCGTCGATCAGGCCCGAGATCGCCTTCTTGGTCAGCAGCTGGTTGATCAGCTCGAACTTCACGTTCGGCTTCTTCGGCAGCAGGTCTCCGAGCAGCATGCGGCCGGGCGTCGTGTCGACGACCTCCATGCTCTCCTTGCCCTCGGCGTCCATCTGGCGCACGCGGCCCTTGACCTTGGCGTGCAGCGTGACGGCACCCGAGCCCAGCGCGTGGTGCACCTGGTTCAGGTTGCCGAACAGGATGCCCTCGCCCACTTCCTTGTCGCGGATGATCGACAGGTAGTAGAGCCCGAGCACGATGTCCTGCGACGGCACGATGATCGGCTGGCCGTTGGCTGGATGCAGGATGTTGTTGGTCGACATCATGAGGACGCGCGCTTCGAGCTGAGCCTCGAGGCTGAGCGGCACGTGCACGGCCATCTGGTCGCCGTCGAAATCGGCGTTGAAGGCCGCGCAGACGAGCGGGTGCAGCTGGATCGCCTTGCCTTCGATCAGCGTCGGCTCGAACGCCTGGATGCCCAGGCGATGCAGCGTCGGCGCGCGGTTCAGCATCACGGGATGCTCGCGGATGACCTCGTCCAGCACGTCCCAGACCTCGGCCTTTTCCTTCTCGACGAGCTTCTTGGCCTGCTTGACGGTCGCGGCCTGACCGAGCGCCTGCAGGCGCGCGTAGATGAACGGCTTGAACAGCTCGAGCGCCATCTTCTTGGGTAGCCCGCACTGGTGCAGCTTCAGCTCGGGGCCGACCACGATGACCGAGCGGCCCGAGTAGTCGACGCGCTTGCCGAGCAAGTTCTGGCGGAAGCGGCCCTGCTTGCCCTTCAGCATGTCGGCGAGCGACTTCAGCGGACGCTTGTTGGCGCCCGTGATGACACGGCCGCGGCGGCCGTTGTCGAACAGCGCATCGACCGACTCTTGCAGCATGCGCTTTTCGTTGCGGATGATGATGTCGGGCGCGCGCAGTTCCATCAGCCGCTTGAGGCGGTTATTACGGTTGATGACGCGGCGATAAAGATCGTTCAAGTCCGATGTTGCAAAGCGGCCGCCATCGAGCGGAACAAGCGGG
>JANOJW010000118.1:0-7924 GCA_031418955.1 Hyphomicrobiales bacterium
CAGCCCCAACTCTTTGGCGACGTTCGCGCGGAATAGCAACAACGCCTCAACAGCTTGCGCGCCCGGGGCCGATGCGCCCCTGATTATTCATCATGTGGCGATGTGTCGGATCAACAGCTTGCAAGTCGGACGAGTCCAGGCGGTAGGTTCTGGACGCCGGAAAAGTCGGACGCCAAGCTTGTGGACAATCGGTATCAGACACCCGACATTCGAAACTCGAGCGGATAAAGCGGGTGTCGTCGGGTATCTGACACCGGCGTTTCAGCCGCCGCCGACCACGTGGCAGGCGACCTGTGCGCTGGCGAGCGGGCGCGGCTCGGGGCGCGTCTCCCGGCACCGCGGCTCGGCGAGCGGACACCGCGGATGGAACGAGCAGCCCGTCGGCGGGCTGATCGGGTTGGGGATCTCGCCGCTGACCGGCACGCGCTGGCGGCCGCTCATGGCGAGGTCGGGCACCGCGTCGAGCAGCATGCGCGTGTAGGGATGCTGGGGCTCAGCGAAGAGATCATGCGCCGGCGCCACCTCGACGAGCCGGCCGAGATAGAGCACGCCGACCGTCGTCGCCATGTGCCGCACCACGGCGAGGTTGTGCGAGATCAGCAGGTAGGTGAGCCCGAGTTGGTCCTGCAGGTCGCGCATCAGGTTGAGGATCTGCGCCTGCACCGACACATCCAGCGCCGAGGTCGGCTCGTCGCAGACGATGAATTCGGGCTTCGATGCGAGCGCGCGCGCGATGGCGATGCGCTGGCGCTGGCCGCCCGAAAATTCGTGCGGGTATTTGGTGCCGTCGGGGCGCGCAAGGCGCACGAGGCCCAGGAGCTCGGTAACGCGCGCCTCGATCTCGTCCTCGTTCTCCGCGAGGTCGAAAGCGCGGATCGGTTCGGCGATGATTTCGGCCGCCGTCATGCGCGGGTTGAGGCTCGCGTAAGGGTCTTGGAAGATCATCGTCAGCTTGCGGCGCAGCTGCCGGTTGGCCGAGAGCCCGCCGCCCGCTGTCAAATCCACGCCGTCGAAGGTGATCCGGCCGCGTGTCGGCGCAACGAGCCCGACGATCATCTTGGCGATCGTCGATTTGCCCGAGCCTGATTCACCGACCAGCGCGAACGTCTCGCCGCGGGGGATCACGAACGAGACGCCGTCGACGGCGGTGAGCAGGCGCCGCGGCTGCCGCTCGATGACGCGGTTGAGCCAGGGGCGCGACACGTCGAAGATGCGCGCCAGCCCCTCGAAGGCGAGGTGGGGCCCGCGATCGGTCCCAAGTGCGGCGCCGCCGGACGACATCGCGGCAGGGGTGGGTGCGGTCGTGGTCATGCCGCACCTGCCGTCGCCGTCGCGGCAGGTGAGCCCTGATGCAGGAAGCAGGCGACCTGCGAACGGCCGACGGCGCTGAGCACGGGCCGCTCGCTGCGGCAGCGCTCCATCACGTGCGCGCAGCGCGGGTTGAAGGCGCAGCCCGTCGGGATTTCGGAGAGGCGCGGCATCGATCCCGGGATCTGCGCGAGGCGGCCGCGTCCCGCTTCCAGCGTCGGGATCGAGCCCATCAGGCCCCGGGTGTAGGGGTGGTTCGCGGCCTTGATCACGTCGTGCACCGGGCCGATCTCGACGATGCGGCCGGCATACATCACCGCGACCCGGTCGGCGGTCTCCGCGATCACGCCCATGTCGTGGGTGATCAGGATCACCGCGGTGCCCTTGTCGCGGCAGAGCCGCTTCAGCACCGCGATCACCTGCGCCTGCACCGAAACGTCGAGCGCGGTGGTCGGCTCGTCGGCGATGACGAGTTCGGGATCGGCGGCGAGTGCGAGTGCGATCACCACGCGCTGGCGCATGCCGCCCGAGAACTCGTGCGGGTAGGCATCGAGACGCTGTCCCGCGCCGGGAATGCCGACCTCGGTCAGCAGGGCAACGGCACGGTCGCGGGCTTGCGCGGCGTTGGCGTCGCAGTGGGTGCGGACCGTTTCGGTGAGCTGGCGTCCGACCGTATAGAGCGGGTTCAGCGAGGTGAGCGGGTCTTGGAACACCATGCCGATGCGCTTTCCCCGCACCCGGCGCAGGCCTTCGGCGCCCAGCGTGTCGATACGCGTGTCGCCGAGCCGCACCTCGCCGCCGGCGATCCGACCGGGCGGCTCCAGCAAGCCGATGATCGCTGCACCCGTGAGCGACTTCCCCGCCCCCGATTCACCGACGATGCCGAGCACCTCGCCGCGCGCGAGATCGAACGACACCCCGTCGACGGCGACCAGCGTGCCGCGCCGCGTCGGGAACTCGACGCGCAGGTTGCGTACGGTGAGCAGGGGGGCGGCGGTCATCGTGCGATTTCGGTGCCTCGGGTGTCAGTGGTAGGGGTCAATAGTCAATAGTGAGTAGTCAATAGTCAGCTCTCCTTAGGTTCTCGAGCCTGCAGCGAACGGATGAGGGCGCGGAGCCGTTTTTCAACGACTTCGCATTCGGCAAGTACAGACCCGCCCGCGCCCGCTGCCACACGATCAGATCCCGATGCGATTGAATACCGCTCATGCCCGCCGCCGCATCATGCCCCACTATTGACTATTCACTATTGACCTCTTCACTACCGCAGCTTCGGGTTCAGCGCATCGCGCAGCCAGTCGCCGAGCAGATTGACCGACAGCGACAGCACCAGCAGCGACAGCGCCGGATAGAACAAGATCCACCATTCGCCCGACGCGATGTACTCCTGCCCGATGCGGATCAGCGTGCCCAGCGACGGCTTGGTCGGCGGCACGCCGACGCCGAGGAACGACAGCGTCGCCTCCGCGATGATCGCGAGTGCGAGGCCGAGCGTCGCGATCACCAGCACCGGGCCGATCACGTTCGGCAGCACGTGGCGCAGCATGATCTGGATCGGGTGCAGGCCGATGATGCGGGCCGCCTGCACGTACTCCTTGTTGCGCTCGACCATGGTGACGCCGCGGACCGTGCGCGCGTACTGCGGCCAGGCGGACAGCGCGATGGCGACGATCAGCACGGGGATCGCGGCCTGCTCGTGCGCCTGGGGCGGCAGGAAGCCGCGGATGATGCCGAAGATCATCAGCGCGACCAGGATCGAGGGGAAGGTCAGCTGCACGTCGGCTGTGCGCATGATGACGCTGTCCAGCGCACCACCGCCGTAGCCGGCGACGAGGCCGAGCGAGACGCCGATCAGCAGCGACAGCACGACCGAGGAGAAGCCGACCAGCAGCGAGAGCCGCGAGCCGTAGAGAATGACCGAGAGCACGTCGCGGCCCTGGTCGTCGGTGCCGAGCAGGAAGCGGTTGCCGGTGAACGCGTTCGGCGCCAATGGCCGCGTCTTGCCGTCCATGAGGTTGAGGGTCGCGGGATCGAACGGGTTCTGCGGCGCGAGCCAGGGCGCGAGGAGCGCCAGCACGACGAACAGGGCGAGCACGATGGCCGAAACGACGACGCTCGGCGAGCGGCGGAACGAGTAGGCGATGTCGCCGTCCCAGGCACGCGCCAGACGTTGCCGCAGCGACGGGCGCTGAATGATTCTGGGTGCGGGAGCGGTGTCTGGCATTGCGCTCAGGTCCTCAATGCGAGACGCGCGATGTATCGACCCGCAGCCGCGGATCGACCGCGTAGTAGAGCAGGTCGACGGCCAGGTTGATGAACACGAACACCAGCGCGACGAGCAGCAGATAGGTCGACATCACCGGGATGTCCACGAACTGCACGGCGTCGATGAACAAAAGCCCGACACCGGGCCACTGGAACACCGTCTCGGTGATGATGGCGAAGGCGATGATGGCGCCGAGCTGCAGGCCGGTGATGGTGATGACGGGAACCAGTGTGTTCTTCAGCGCGTGACCAAGGTTGATCGCGCGGTTGGACAGTCCCCGCGCGCGCGCGAACTTGATGTAGTCGGTGCGCAGCACCTCGAGCATCTCGGCGCGCACCAGCCGCATGATCAGCGTCATCTGGAAGAGGCCCAGGGTGATGGCGGGAAGGATCAGCGATTTGCGGCCAGATGGCGTCAGAAACCCAGTCGACCACCAGCTAAGCTTCACCACATCGCCGCGTCCGTAGCTGGGCAGCCAGCGCAGTTCGACGGCGAACAGATAGATGAGACCGATGCCGATCAGGAAGGTTGGCAGCGACACGCCGATCAGGCTCGCCGTCATGATGAAGCGCGAGGCCCACCCCGTTCGGTGCAGCGCCGTGAAGACGCCGAGTGCGATGCCGGCCGCGACCGCGAAGATCGCCGAGACCATCGCCAACTCGAGCGTGGCGGGGAGGCGCTCGGCCAGCAATGTGGAGACCTTGCGCGCCTGCCGGTAGGAGACACCAAATTCTCCCCGCACGGTTTGGCCGACGAATCGGGCGAACTGTACGGGAAACGGCTGGTCGAGGCCGAGGCTCTGGCGCGCCGCTGCCCGGTCGGCGAGCGTCGCCTCCTGGCCGAGCATGTTGGAGACGGGATCGCCGACGTAGCGAAACAGCGAGAACGCGACGAACCCCACCACCGTCATGACCAGGGTCGCCTGCAGCAGGCGGAGGATGATGAAGGCGAGCATCAGGTGCGCACGCGACGCGGCGGGCAGGCCTGCTGGCAAATCGGCATGGGAACGGCAGTCATTGGCTCGGTCTTCATGGGTAAGCGGGCTCAGGTTTTCGGGGCGAGGGCTTGAAGCATTAAGCGCTGCTCACCCGAAAAGACCGAACCGGCGCACTCGTCGCGCCGGTTCGGGCGAGCCGTTACTTCTTCAAAGTCCACTCCTTGATGTGGATCTGGTTCTCGGGCGTCACCGGGATGTCGAGGGTCGCTTTCATACCCCAGGCGTTCACCTGATTGTGGATCGCCACGTAGTTGAGGTTCGGGTTCACTACCGCCCAGATCTCGGCGATGGTCTTGTTGCGCTTGTCGAGGTCGGTCTCCGCCGACAGGCTCTGGATCTTGGTGTCGAGCGCTGGGTTCGAGTACCGCGTGCCGTTCCAGCCGCCGAGCTTGTCCTTCTGTGTGTGGTAGAGGAACGAGAAGATGTACTCGCTGTCGTAGGTCGGCACGCCCCAGCCGAGCAGATAGAAGTCGACTTCCTTCTTCTGGATCGAGGGGAAGTGGAGCGACTTGGAGCGCGCGTCGAGCGACACCTTGATGCCGATCTGACCGAGCATGCCGACCACGGCCTGGCAGATCTTCTCGTCGTTGAGATAGCGGTCGTTGGGGCAATGCAGCGTGACGCCGAAGCCCTGGCCGTAGCCTGCTTCCGTCATCAGCGACTTGGCCTTGGCGACGTCACGCTGAGGAACCGCGTCGATCTCCTTCGTGTAGCCGTTGACGAACGGCGGCACGATCGAGCCGCCGGGCACGGCCTGGTCGGCCATCACCACCTTGCGGATCGCTTCGCGGTCGATCGCGATGTTCATGGCCTGGCGGACCTTGAGGTCGGCGAAGGGGTTCCGGCCCTTGACGTCGGAGAACTTGAGCTCGGGATCAGCGATATTCATGCCGAGGAAGATGGTGCGGTTCTCGACGCCGACGTTGACGCGCAGGCCCTGCGTGCCGCCGACGCGCGCGATATCCTGCACCGGCATGTCCTGCACGAAGTCGATCTCGCCCGAGAGGAGAGCTGCGACCCGGGTCGGCGCCGACTTGATGACCGTGTAGACGATCTCCGACACCTCGACTGGGTAAGTGCCCTTGCCCCAGTAGGCGTCGTTGCGCTTCATCACCGTCTTCACGTCCGGCTCGCGCGAGACCATCGCATAGGCGCCGGTGCCGTTGGCGTTGCGGACCGCGTGCGTCTCTTCTTTGTTGGCGAAGTTCTGCGGCGCCGCGATGTTGTGCTTCTCGCACCACGCCTTGCTCATGATGAACAGGTTGGTGAGGTTCTGCACGAGCAGCGGGTTCGGCCCCTTCGTTTTGACGTGGACCGTGAGGTCGTCGACTTTCTTCATGCTCTCGATCGAGGCGAGCAGTGCCTTGTGATCGGAGGTCGGTGCGCTGGCGCGGGTCAGCGAGAAGATCACGTCGTCGGCCGAGAATGGCGTGCCGTCGTGGAACTTGACGCCGGCGCGCAGCTTGAACTCCCACACCGTGGGATCGGTCTTGGTGATGCCCCACGAGGTGGCAAGCGTCGGGATCAGGTTGCCGTTGCGATGGCGTCGCACGAGCGGTTCGTAGATCTGGTGATTGAGATTGTGAGTCGGACCCTCGTTCTGCGCATGCGGGTCCATGGTCAGCGCGTCACCAGAACGCGCGACTTTCAGCGCTGTAGCATCGGCGAGGGTCGGCAACAGGGCGAGCGCGAGGGCGAGCCCAAGTGAACGGACGGATCGGCTCATTGTCTGCTCCCAGCAGGAGAATTACGAGTCTAGCCGGCTGCGCATGCGCGCGCCGTGACAACACCATAGCGGTTCGCCGGCCTCCCCGCCACGGGGCTCACGTGGCCCCGGAAATAGCAGCACGTTTTCGTGGAACTGATTGAATTGTCCGGGAATTGCGAATGCATGACGTGTCGGGATGGGCATCGCAGATAGGCCGCTCACCGACGAAAGTCTCGAGTTTCCCGCCTCACAACGGGCAGCGGTGCATTGGATCCCACAAGCGATGCTGGGCGAGTTGGCTCTCGATGGCGTATTCGCTGCGATTGTGCGCTTGTGCCAGCAACGCGATCGAGCGGCCCGCCTTGAAGTTGGCGATCACCTCGTCGGTTTCGGTCGGCGACCAGCGCGCGCCGGAGCGCAGCGGCATCGGGCGGTCGCCGCGGTCCTTGGTCTTGCGCGCGGCGCCCAGGGCATCGAGCAGCCCAAACCACGCCACCATCGGGATGGTGAAGTTGCGCCCGCCAGGCGCCGTCATGGTTCCGTGCAGCCCGCCCCGCGCTACCTCGAAGCGATAGGTTCCATCGCCCTGCTTCCACTCGACCAGACTCCACACCAGCGGGTCGCTCATGACCGCCTCCATCCACTTCCATCTGCACATACATCACATGAGCATGAGAACATGTCAAGAACAAATCTACTCAAAAAGGCAACACGAATGGATGACACCGGTTCACGCCTTCGTGCGTCACCACAGTGCCCAGTAGCAATCGTGCGCCCCTGCGTTACATGCTGGCAGGCGTCAACTTCGTCGGAGGCCCTGCCACGATGCGATACGTCACCACGATGCGATACGTCACGATGACTCTGCTGGCCGCTTCACTTGCAATCGGCAGTCCTCACTCGGCACACGCGAACGAGCCCGCGCTGGCGACGGCCTGGGTGAAGGATCACGCCTCGAGCGTTCGGCTCGTTGCAGGCGGCCTCGTGCCGACGGGTCCCCGCGCGCTCTTTGCGGGCATCGACATCAAGCTCGAACCGGGCTGGAAGACGTACTGGCGCAATCCCGGTTCGTCGGGTGTACCTCCACGCGCCGAGTTCAAGGGCTCCGAGAATCTCGCCAGCGCCGAACTGCTGTTTCCCGCGCCCGAGCGCTTCCCCGACAAGGATGGCGATACCATCGGCTACAAGACGGCCGTGGTGCTGCCGATCGCCGTGCGGGCGCTGGATGCCGGGAAGCCAGTCGTGCTGAAGCTCTCGCTCGAGTATGGCGTATGCAAGGACGTGTGCATTCCCGTGCAGGCCGATCTCGTCCTGACGCTGCCGGCGGATGCCGCGGCAAGGCCCGGTGGCGCGAGCCTCGCAGCGGCCGTCGCGCGCGTGCCGGTCGCTGGCCGCGCGCCTGGTCCCGACGATCCGAAAGCGCGAGCGATCAAGGTGGATCTTGCTGCAGCAAAGCCCACCATTGAAATCACCGCCGAGTTCCCAGGTGGAGCGCAGGGCGGGGACGCGTTCCTCGAGGCGCCGGACGGTTTGTGGATGCCGCTGGCCAAAGCCGCCCCAGCGAGCGGGGCGGTGCGGCAATTCACGGTCGATCTGACCGACAAGGTGCACACCGACGGGGTGACCCCGAACGTGATCGCCGTCA
>JANOJW010000119.1:0-7047 GCA_031418955.1 Hyphomicrobiales bacterium
GCGCCCCGTCCGTGGGGGGGCGCGGGGCCGGCCCCACCCCGCGCGTCGCGCGCACGGCCGGGGGGCCCCGCCGCGGACGCGCTTTGGCCCCCTACGGGCATCACGCCGCCTTCTCCGCCAGTGCTTCGCCGATGGCGTGGCCGTCGCGCGGGCGGCCGAGCCGGATGATCTCCCAGTGCAACTCGATACCACTCGCCGCTTTCACGCGGGCGCGGACGGTTTCGCCGAGTGTTTCGACGTCCTCGGCGCTGGCGTTGGCGTCGTTGATCAGGAAGTTGCAATGCATCTGCGAGACCTTGGCGCCGCCGACGCGGAAGCCCCGCATTCCGGCCGCATCGACGAGCTTCCAGGCGGAATGCCCGGGCGGGTTCTTGAACGTCGAGCCGCCGGTGCGCTCCTTGATCGGCTGGTGTTTTTCACGATAGGCGACGACCTCGTCCATGGCCTGCACGATGTCCGCCATCGTGCCGGGCGTGCCCTGGTAGACGGCTTGCGTGAAGATCCAGTCGTCGGGGATGCCGCAGTGGCGGTAGGTGAACCTCATGTCGGCGAGCGACAGCTCGTGAACTCTTCCGGCGCGGTCGACCGCGCGCGCGGCGATCAGCACGTCCTTGGTCTCGGTGCCGTGGGCGCCGGCGTTCATGCGCAGCGCGCCGCCGATGGAACCGGGAATACCTCGGTAGAAATGCAATCCCGCGATGCCGGCGTCGGCCGCCGCGCGCGCGACGCGGACATCGGGAACCGCAGTGCCGGCGCGCAGGCGATGGCCGGGCTCTGTTTTGGTCTCGCCGAAGCCACGGCCGAGCCGAATGACAATGCCCGGCACGCCGCCATCGCGCACCAGCAGGTTGGAGCCGAGCCCGATGACGAACACCGGCACCTCGGGCGGTGTGCGCTTCAGGAGGTAGGCGAGATCCGCTTCGTCGGCGGGCGCGAACAACACCTCGGCCGCGCCGCCGACGCGGAACCAGGTGATGTCGGCCAGGCTCGCATTGCCAATGAGACGGCCGCGCAGATCGGGGAGTGCGGCCTTCAGATCCGCCGCCAGGTTGCCGCTCATGCCGCGCCACCGAGCTTGCGGATCGGCTCGGCCTGCAACCAGTTCGGCAGCGCATGCGCCCAGTCGGTGGAGTTGCCGGCGCCAAAGCACATCACCATGTCGCCCGGCAGCGCCATGGAGCGAATCGCTGGCGCCAACTCGTGCTCGCTGGCGACCGCGAACACCGACGTGTGGCCGGTTTTGGCGATCGCGTCGGCGAGCGATACGTTCGAGATGCCCTCGAGTGGGGCCTCGCCGGCCGAGTAGAGTGGCGCAACGATCACCGCGTCGGCGTCGGCGAAACAGGCGGCGAACTCGCCGAACAGGTCCTTCACCCGCGAAAAGCGGTGCGGCTCGACGATGGCGATGACCCGGCCCTTGGCGCCGCCCCGGGCAGCCGCCAGCACGGCCGAGATCTCGACGGGATGGTGGCCGTAGTCGTCGAAGATCTCGACGCCGTTCCAGGTGCCGGTGAGCTGGAAGCGGCGCTTGACGCCGGCGAACTTGGCGATCGAGTCCTTCAGCGCCTCGTCGGCGACACCGGCTTGCGCGCACACCGCGATGGCGGCCAGCGCGTTCAATGCATTGTGCGCGCCGGGCACCGGCATCGACCAGTTCTCGAGCCGGCGCGCGCCGCCGGTGACGCGGGGCCCCAGCGTCGCATCGAAGAGCGTATTGCGGCCATCGAGGCGCACTGCATCGAGGCGCAGGTCGCAGTCGGCGGAGGTGCCGTAGGTCAGCAATCGCCGGCCGTCGCGGCGCAGATTGAGCCGCTCGATCATGTCGCGGGCGACGGGATGATCCGTGCAGGTCACCGCCAGGCCGTAGAACGGGATGTTGCGAAAGAACGTCTCGTACTCGCGATGCATGTTCTCGACCGAGCCGAAGTAGTCGAGGTGCTCGGGGTCGATGTTGGTGACGACGCCGATCTCAGTCGGGATCTTGATGAAGGTGCCGTCGGATTCGTCTGCCTCCACGACCATCCACTTGCCAGCGCCCAGGCGCGCGTTGGAGCCCCAGTCGTTGATGATGCCGCCGGTGATGACGGTGGGCTCGCGGCCGGTGTCGGCCAGCACGTGGGCGATGAGCGAGGTGGTCGTCGTCTTGCCGTGCGTGCCGGTGACCGAGATCGTCTGCGTGACCCGCATCAGCTCGGCCAGGATCTCGGCGCGGCGGATGATGGGGATGCCCTTGGCGCGGGCGGCTTCCAGCTCCGGATTGCCGGGCTTCACCGCCGTCGAGATCACCACGTAGCGCGCGCCGACGAGGTTCACCGCGTCATGGCCGATGAACACGCGGATGCCCTTGGTCCGCAGGCGCTTGACGTTGGCGCTCTCCTTCTGGTCGGAGCCCTGCACCGTGTAGCCCTTGGCACGCAGGATCTCGGCGATCGCGCTCATGCCGATGCCGCCGATGCCGAGGATGTGGAAGGTGCCGAGCTCGCCGGGCATCTGCATCGAAAGTGTCCTTCTTGTCCCCTCTCCCCGTCCTTCACGGGGAGAGGGTCAGGGTGAGGGGCAACAACGGGCTCGGAGCAAGCGGTCACCTCGCGGGTTGTGGCCGCCCCTCACCCTAACCCTCTCCCCATGCAAGTGCAGAGCATGGGGAGAGGGGAATCAATCGCTCATCAACTCGACGACCAGATCGGCGAGCCGCACGACGGCGTCCGGCCGGCCTTGGCGCTTGGCCGCCGTTGCTGCGGCCACAAGTAACTCCGGTTGCGACATCAACAGCGCGATGTCTCCGGTCAGACGCTCCGGGCTCAGATGCTTCTGCTCGATACACCAGCAGCCGCCTGATTCGGCAAGGCGTTGGGCATTGTTCAGCTGATCGTTGTCAAGCGCGTGCGGCAGCGGCACCAGGATCGAGGGTCGCCCCATGACGGTAAGCTCGGCCACCGAGGACGCCCCGGCCCGGCCGACGACGAGCTGCGCTTCGGCCATGATCTCGGGAAGATTCTTGAAGAAGGCCGACACGACGGCGGAGATGCCGGCGCGCGCGTAGGCGTAGCGGACGTTGGCGATATCCTCTTCGCGCGCCTGCTGGACGACGGAGAGGCGGGTCTTGAAGCTCGCATCGAGGGCGGCCAAGGCCGGCGGCATGACTTCCGAGAAATAGCGCGCGCCCTGACTGCCGCCAAACACCAGCAGATTGAATTGCGCCGCACCCGCCGACGCGGTGTAAGGTCGGCCGGCCTGCTCGATGACGACGCCGCGCACGGGATTACCGGTGAAGTGGGCCTTGGCGAGTGCGGGGCCGTCGAGCAGCTTGGTCGTCTCGAACGACGTCGCGATCGCCGAGACGCGCTTTGCCAGCATCCGGTTCGCGCGACCGAGCACCGCGTTCTGCTCGTGCAGGGCCGTGGGGATGCGCTTCATGCGAGCCGCGATCAGGGGCGGAAAGCTCGGGTAGCCGCCAAAGCCGATCACCACCGCGGGCTTCGCCTCGGCCATCACGCCGAGCGCGGCACGAACGCCAGAGGCGAGTGTGAGGGCGGTTTTCGCCGCAGCCATCGGCGAGCGTCCAGCGAGCGTCGCGGAGGGGATCTGGTAGACTTTGCGGGCGGGAAAGCCGGTGCCGTAGCGATCACCCCGCATGTCCGTGACGAGGTCGACGGCGATGCCACGCCGCGCCAACTCCTCGGCCAGCGCAAAGGCCGGGAAGAGATGCCCCCCCGTGCCGCCGGCCGCCAGCATCACACTTGTCGCCGTCACCGGTCCCTCGCTTGCGCCTTCAGTTGCCCACTCTCTGTCTTGGTCCTTCAGCTGCCCACCAGCAGCCGGCCCCCGCAACCGGCGCGTCCCGCCCGTATCACACCCCCGCCGGCCCGAAAGTCGGCCGAAGTTGTGGCTTTTTCACGCGCGCAGCATCAGGCCGGCGGCGCATCAGCGCCAACAGCAAGCCGACAGTCAGCGACACGGCGAGGTTCGACGATCCCCCCGCCGAGATGAACGGCAGCGTCATGCCCTTGGCCGGCAGCAGGCCGACGTTGACGCCCATGTTGATCGCCGCCTGGAGCGCGACCAGCAGGCCGAGCCCGACGATCGCGAGCCGCGTAAAGAGATCGGGCTCGGACGCGGCACGGCGGAACGCGCGCAGCGCCACGATGGCGAACAGGCCGAGCAACACGAGGCACGCCGCGACCCCGTACTCCTCGCCGATCACCGCAAAGATGAAATCGGTATGCGCGTCGGGCAGCACCGACTTGATGGTGCCCTCGCCGGGGCCGCGCCCCAGGAAGCCGCCTTCGGTGAATGACTGGATGGCGCGGTCGGTCTGGAAGGTGTCGCCGCTCGCCGGGTCAAAGAATCGGCGCACCCGCGAGCGGACGTGATCGAACGAGAGGTAGGCGCCGGCGAAGACCGAGAGCGCAGCGAGCCCCAGCGCGCCGGCCCGCCACAGCGATTGGCCCGACAGCACGAACAGCGCGCCCCAGACCATGGCGATGAGCAGCGTCTGGCCGACATCGGGCTGCATCACGAGGAGGCCCGCCAACAGGCAGAACAGGCAGAGCACCATGGCGAGTGCAGGCATGTCGGGGTTGCGTTGGGTCTCGGCGAGCAGCCACGCCGACACCACGATGAAGGCGGGCTTCGCCAGCTCCGAGGGCTGGAACGAATGCCCGGCAAGTCGCACCCAGCGCCGTGCGCCGTTGATCTCGGGCCCAGCGACTGCAACCCAGATCAGCAGACCGATCGATACGGCCAGCACCAGCAGCGCCAGCCGCCGCACCTGGCGGGGGCTGAGCATCGAGGCAGCGAGCATCACGGCAGCGCCGGAGATCGCAAACAGCAGATGCCGCTCGGCGAAATGGAACGGCTGGAAGCCCCGGCGGACGGCGACGGCGGGGCTTGCGGCGAACGACACGACGAGCCCGACGCCGATCAGCGCCAGAATGATCCCGATGAGGGTGCGGTCGATGGTGAACCACCACTCCGCAACGAGGCTGTTGTCGGCGCGCGTGAAGGTCATGCTGCACTCCCCCCTCTCTCCGCGCGCTTCACTTGCGCGGGGAGAGGGATGGGGTGCGGGGCGGCGGCACGACGAAGGTCCAACGTCTTGCCGCCCGATAATTTCAGAGCGCTGAGCAAGCTGCCGCCCCTCACCCTAACCCTCTCCCCATGCAGGTGCAGGGCATGGAGAGAGGGGATTCCGTGTGCCGCGCTCCTCATGCCCCACCCCCCGCGACAAGCGCGCGCACGACGTCGCGGAAGATGTTGCCGCGGTGCTCGAAGCTCTTGAATTGGTCGTAGCTGGCGCACGCGGGCGACAGCAGAACGATCGCCTCTGCGGCAGGCGACAGCGCTGCGTCTGCGGCGGCCTGCGTCACGGCCGTCTCGAGCGTGCCGCAGCGTACATAGGGCGCCTGACCCTCGAGCGTTGCCGCGAACGCGTCGGCCGCCTCGCCGATGAGATAGGCTTTTGCGATGCGCGGGAAGTAAGGTGCGAGCGACGTGATGCCGCCGTCCTTCGGTTTGCCGCCGAGGATCCAGAAGATGTCGCGCTCGAAGGACGCAAGCGCCTTCTCGGTAGAGTCGGCGTTGGTCGCCTTGCTGTCGTTGATGAACAACACGCGGCCCGATCGGCCGACCTGCTCCATGCGATGCGGCAGGCCCGGATAGGTCTTGATCGCCGACGCGAATGCCGACAGCCGCTTGGTATCGGGATCGGGCGACGGCCCGTCGAGGCACCCTTGCAGGGCCCGCAGCGCGGCCAGTGCTGCGAGCGCATTCTGCACGTTGTGCCGCCCCCGCAGCGTGCCGACGCCGTCGAGCGATACGAGCTCCGTGCTCGAGGCGTGCGTGCGGTGCTGCTCATGGACGAACAGCGTCGAGCCGATGGCGTACAGGCGGGGAATGATCGCCGCGCCCTTGCCGGTGGTGAACGGGTAGGTGTCGGCGCCGCGCTCGTCGAGACGTTCGAGGGCCGCGCGCGTGAACGCATCCTCAATGCCGATCGCTGTGGCTTGCGCGCCCGACACCAGCCGCTCCTTGATCGCCGCGTAGGTGCGCATCGCTGTCTCGGCATCGTCGGCTGGGCCGTGCCGATCGAGGTGATCGGGCGTCACGTTCAGCAACACACCGACGGTCGGCTTGAGGAACGCGTCCGTCGTCAGATCGATCTGGAACGAGGACAGCTCGAGGACGTAGATGCGGCGGTTTACTGTTGGCCCTTCGGATGCCCACTTCGCATCCGGGCGTTTTGTTGGCCCTTCGGATGCCCACTTCGCATCCGGGCCGTGGGCAGCTGAAGGCGCACGCGCCGGTTGCGGGTGGGCAGCTGAAGGCGCAAAAAAGGGCGCCAGCGTCAGCACGGCGCGGCCGATATTGCCGCCCATCTGCGCGTCGAGTCCCGATGCCTTCAGGATGTGCGCGATCAGCGCGGTCGTGGTTGATTTGCCGTTGGTGCCGGTGATGGCGATCACCGGCGCCGATGGGCAGACCGCCGCCCGCTCGCGGAAGAACAACTCGATGTCGCCGATCACCTCGATGCCGACGGCGCAGGCTTTCTCGCGCTTCGCACTTTCCTGGCGCGCTTTCAACACGACCCAATGCGGCTGCGGATGCGTCAGCGGCACGCCGGGCGCCAGCACCAGGGCCGAGAACGTCGACCAGTCGGCAGCGGCCAGATCGACCAGCGGCACGCCGGCGCGCGCGGCGTTCTCGCGGGAGGCGGCACCATCGTCCCAGGCCGCCACCTGCGCGCCGCCGGCGATCAGCGCCAGCGCCGTGGCGTTGCCCGAGGCGCCCAGGCCGAACACGGCGACGCGCCGGCCGGCGAATGTGGTGACGGGGATCATGGCGTCACACTAGCGCGAATCGGGCCGATTCGCCCCGAGAATGCGGCCATGCCGATGTTCGGCATGTCTAGACAGGTGTTCTCCCCCGTCCGCTGATCGGGGAGAGTGTCGCGCACAGGCGCTTGAATGTGGCGATGAGCGATTCGCGCACCATGGGGCTGCCCCGGCCGAACGGCGCACCGCCCGTCGATGGGTCACGCCGCCGCAC
>JANOJW010000120.1:0-4614 GCA_031418955.1 Hyphomicrobiales bacterium
CTATGACGAGGCGCTCGGTCTTCCGACCGAGGAGGCGGTGACGCTGTCACTCCGGACCAGCCAGATCATCGCCGAGGAAACAGGCGCGGTGAACGTGTCCGATCCGCTGGGCGGCTCGTTCTATATCGAAGCGCTGACCGACGAGATCGAACGCCGCGTGTTCGAGATCGTAACAGACATCGACCAGCGCGGCGGGCTGATCGCCTGCATCGAATCGGGCTGGATCAAACAACAGGTATCCGCCGCCGCCTACCAATGGCGCCAGGAGGTCGAGAGCGGCGCGCGGACGATGGTCGGCGTCAACAAGTACACCACCGACGAACCCGAGCAGTACGCGGTGTTCCAGCCCGATCCGGAAGCGGCGCGGATGGCGATTACCGATGTCCAGCGCCATCGCCGCGAACGCGACAACCAGCGCTGCTCCGGCGCCCTGGACGACCTGCGCCGCGCCGCCGTCGAGGTCAGCGAAGGACGAGCAATCGGCTCGGTGATGGGTAGTCTGATCGCCGCTGCGGACGCGGACGCGACGCTCGGCGAGATGCAGAAAGTCCTGCACGACGTGTTCGGACGCAACAAGTAGGAAACCCATGGCGATGCAAGACACCGCGCCCCGACCGCGCATTCTCCTGACCAAGAGCTTCATCGACAGCCACGACCGCGCGATCGCGACGATCGCTCTCGCCTTGCGCGACGCAGCCATGGAAGTGGTGCTGATCGATTACGAGCAGCCCGAAGACGTCGTTACCGTCGCGCTCCAAGAAGATGTCGATGTCATCGGAGTGAGCTTCATGTCCGGCGGCCAGGTGGAGACGACTCAGAAGATTGTTGCCGAGCTTGAGCGCCGCAACCTTGCCAACCTGCCCGTCGTGGTCGGCGGGATCATCCGCCCGTTCGATGTGGCACCACTGGAAGCGGCGGGCGTGAAGGCGATCTTTCGCGGCGGTGCGCCCCTAGCCGAAGTGGTAGCCACGTTCGGGGGCCTATCTCGCGCGTTCCGAGGATTTGCTTGAGCGCACTTCGCAACCAGTTCGACGCGGCGACGCTGTTCGATTCCGCCCGTCTTGGCGACCCACTGGCCATTGCCCGCGCGATCACCGCAATCGAGAACCAGACCGCGATCGGCGCCGAGCTTAGGCTCGCCATACGAGGCCAGCGCGGGTCATGCCGTACCTTGGGCGTGACCGGGCCGCCAGGCGCTGGCAAATCCTCGCTGATCAACGCCTTGATGACCTCACTGTTGCCAAGTTATCCGCGGATCGGCGTGCTGACCGTCGACCCGTCGAGTCCGGTCAGCGGCGGTGCGGTGCTCGGCGACCGGGTCCGCATGGCGACCCACAGCGCCAATCCGAAGGTGTTCATCCGCTCGCTCGCCGCCCGCGGTCACTTGGGCGGGGTGACCCGCACAACGCGACACGTCATCGATCTTCTTGCCGCGAGCGGGATGGATCTGGTGGTTGTCGAGACCGTCGGAACCGGTCAGTCCGAAGTCGAGGTGGCAGAGCTGACCGAAGTGAAGATCTTCGTCAGTGCCCCAGGGCTCGGCGACGAGATGCAGGCCATAAAGGCGGGCGTCCTGGAAATTGCCGACATACTCGTCGTGAACAAGTCCGACCTGCCGGACGCTGACCGGACGATTGGTGACCTGAAGGCCATGCTACGCCACCGGGGCCACGAGGAGCGGCGCGTGGCGCTCAAGGTGTCGACCGTGAAGCAGGAGGGCCTCGCCGACCTCGCCAAGGCGATCAAGGCTCGGTTCATCGCGCCGTCTCCAGCCCCTGTGACCCTGGCCAACAATGGCCGGCAAATGCTGGCCAACGATGTCGCGGAATTTGTAGCCGCTTTGATACGCGAAAATGGCGATCCGCGAATCGACGATATCATCGACGGAATGTCCCGAGGCGCACTCTCCGTGCGCGCGGGTACGATGGCGACCATCCGCGTGCTGGCCGAGCGGGATGATCAACGTGCCGCGGCGGAGCGCGGGAATGCATCGTAAAGGGCAAGGAGGACCACCGTGAACTCTGATTTGTTTTCACTGAGGGAACGCACCGCGTTGATCACCGGTGCTTCCAGCGGGATTGGCCGCGTGTTGGCGCAGGGGTTGGCAGCGGCGGGAGCGCGTGTCGTCGTCGTGGCCCGCAGAGCGGAACGACTCGATGAGCTTGTGGAGGAGATTGAGCGGCAGGGTGGCATGGCCATCGCCGCCCCGGCGGACGTAACCGCGATCGAAAGCGTCGAGCGCGCATTCGATGCGGCCGAAGAGGCCTTCGGAACCGTCGACGTCGTGGTGAGCAACGCGGGGGTCACCGACGCGCGAAATTTCCTCAACGTCGATGCCGCGAGCCGCGACAAGGTCTTTGATATCAATCTGGGTGGCGTGTGGAACGTTGGCCAGATCGCGGCTCGCAGAATGGTCGCCGCGAAGTGTGGAGGCTCGATAATCAATGTTGCATCCGTCCTGGGCCTTGGCGTGCAGCCGGGACTCGCCAGCTATTGCGCTTCGAAAGGCGCGGTCATCCAGCTTACCCGCGCTATGGCGATCGATCTGATAAGACACGGAATTAGGGTTAATGCAGTGGCGCCAGGGTGGTTCAAGACGGAGTTGAACGAAGCCTTCTTCGAGAGTCCGGCAGGGGTGGACTACGTGGCGCGCATGCCTGCGCGGCGGCTTGGCCAAATCGAGGAGCTTGTCGGGCCGGTCATCCTTCTGGCGAGCGACGCAGGCTCATTCATGAACGGCGCCGTGGTCGTGGTGGACGGTGCCCTCAACGCCCTGGTCGCCTAACAGTATAAGGCTCGAAATCGACGCGTCGCTAGATATAGGGCGTTGGCGGACCCACTGAGCAATGCGGAAGTGACGTGATTTCTGGACGGCCCCTGCACCAGCGTAGCTGTGCCTTCATGCGGCTGTCGTAGGTGCACGTCTAGGTCCCGTTCCATGCAGCAGGAAGTTTTCACCGTCGGGTTGGATTTCGCCAAGAAGGTCTTTCAGGTGCACGCGATCGGCACTGACGGCGCCGTGGTGGTCCGCCGCAAATTGCGCCGTGGCGGTAGTAACTAGCGTCGGGGTGGGCGGCGCTACAGCGTCGCTCGAGACGCTCCACAAGGATCGAGACCGTTTGCCGGGTTATGCCAGGTCGGCGTGTTACCGGATCGCAGCTGAGCTGCCGGCACTCTCCAGAGAGATCGAACCGTTGGAGCCCGAATTCCTGCATGGCACTGCATCAATGAGACCAGCCGTCGGCTAGCTACGATCCCCGGCATAGGTCAGATGACCACATGCGCTATCACCGCGGTCGTGCTGGATGCGTCGCTGTTCCGATCAAAGAGTTAGTTTGCGGCGTGGGTCGCACTCACACCCCGACCGCGTAGCTCTGGTGGAAGGGAATGGCTCGGCCGGATCACCAAGCAGGGCAACGGATATCTCCGCCAGCCGCCGTGGTTGGTGCGACCCTGGTAATGCGCATGGCGCGCAACAAAGCCGCGCGCCAACCATGGTTGGCGCAACTCCCCAAGCGCGAACCCGCGAGGATCGCGCCCCTCGCCCTCGCGAATAAGGCGCTGCGCGAACAGACCAACCACATGGACCTACGGCAGCCACATCATGGCACAGCTGCCTTAGTGCAAGGGCCGTCCACGACATCACGACACTTGGCCTGTCCTCGCAAGCAATGAACCGGTAGATGGGGAGTCGCGCGCCAGCAGGTGGGCTTTTGCGCTCAGGTGGGGTGCGCCAGAGCGCCGACGGAGAAGGGATTGAGGTGTCCGGCGCGCCCCCAAGCGACCACCCTGGGCCAATCGGGGTTGGTGATGAGCGCCCTCCCGATCGCGACGAGATCGAACTCCTGTCGCCCGAGCCGATCAACAAGATCGGCGATAGAGCGTGGCGTAGCCGTCTCACCTTCCATCACGGTGGCGACGGTGATCCGGCCATGACTGCGCTTGCCGTCCATGATCATCCAGCCTGAACCGGACTTGGCGAAAGTCAACTTTTCGTCCTGTACGGTGGTGTAGGTGGCCGTGCCGCGATGAGCCTTGGCGTTGGCGGCGATCGCCGCTGCGGCGATCCGTCCCGGAACGACGTGGTAGGTCAGGATCGTGGTGAGCGTGCCCTCGTTTTCGGGCTGAACCCAGCTCTCGACAGTGCCCGCGGGGAGAAACCCTATGCCCGGCTGGCAATCGTGCTAAAGAGTTTGGCACTCGAACTTCTTGCTGGCCTGCTCCAACTCATCGATCCGCTCCGAGCAAACCGCGTGGACCACGCGCCCGAGTTCCTCGACCTGCGCGCCGAGCCATTCAAGCTCGCCCTTGGTGATGCGGTAGTGCTTCGAATAGCGCGCCTTGACATAGGCCTCCTTGAGCTTCTCGAAACGCGATCGATCGCTGCGGGTGTCGCGCGGCCAGACGTAGGTCAGCCGCCGATCTATCCGCTCGGCCTGGGTGCGCAGGAAGCCCAGATTGTGCACGTGAGGCGTGTAGAACGTGCAGACCAGCAGCACGCAGTGATAGAGGCTTTCGGCTGTCTGGTGCAGAAGGAAAGCAGCTTCCTTGTTGAAGGACTGCTCGATCGCGTCGTTTGAGAGTTTGAACTTCCGCAGCGAGGCAGCATACCAC
>JANOJW010000121.1:0-2448 GCA_031418955.1 Hyphomicrobiales bacterium
ACGGCGGACCGGACGAAGCGCGTTTTTTGATGCGGCGTGGCTGATTAGACTCTACTCAACTGACGACACGCCCTAGTTCGTCGAGCGCATCTAAATCATCTATCGTGATCTCGGCTGATGCGCGAATTGCATCCAGACGCATCTGCATTGGCATGTGCGTGGTTAGGGCCAGCCCGACTTCGTAGTCGACGCCAGCGAGCCCAGCTACGGCGTCCTCGACAAACTCTTCGGTCTGCGCAAAGCAGGCTGTCAGTAGACCGATCGCCGCCAGCAAGTCGTCTGGCAGGTTGTTAGGGTCATAGTCGTAATGTTCCATAGTCGTCTTATCCTCTGTTGATGGGACAGAGGAAATGCGCCCGGCACACTTGCACAGGGACGCAGACTCGACCAAACATGGAGAGGTTGAGGGTCGCCGGGCGCATTTCCCGTTCGATCCCTTTGGGCGTCAGTGTGTCACCATCGACGCCCGCTCTCTCACTCTGCTCGACGCCAAGAGTCGAGAGTCATCTGCAACTACGGGGCCTCTCATGCCCAGCGATGGACAAGCCTGCCGCTTGCTCGGTACGCTGCTAGCCGTTCGCCCCCGTTGACCGGAGCTTCCCGATGCCCGCCACGTCCGCCCGCCCGACCCCGTCCACCTCCACGCTGCAGCGCGCCGATGCGCAGTCGGTCGGCCTCGATCCGGGCCGTCTCGGGCGTATCCGCGAAGCGCTCGAGCGCGACGTCAAGGCCGGGCTCATTCCGGGCGCCGTCGTCGGCATCGCGCGCCGGGGCCGGCTCGCCTACCTCGAGGCGGTCGGCATGCGGGATGCAGCCAAGGCGCAGCCGATGTGGGCCGATGCCGTGTTCTCGATCGCCTCGATGACCAAGCCCATGACCTCGGTGGCGATCATGATGCTGCACGAGGAGGGCCGCCTGCTGCTCGGCGACCCGGCCTCGAAGTTTCTCCCGCAACTGAAGGACATCAAGGTCGCGAAGTCGCCGACCTCGGACACGCTGGAGCTCGTCGCCTGCGAGCGCGAGATGACGGTGCAGGATCTGCTGCGCCACACGTCGGGGCTGACCTATCGCGACCGCGGCACGGGTGCGGCCTACAAGACCTATCCGGGCTCGTCTGTCACAGCCTCGGTGAAGCACAGCCGCGACGAGTTCCTGGATCTTATCTCCAAGTCGGCGCTGCTCTATCAGCCGGGCACGGTGTGGGAGTACGGCTTCTCGACCGACATGCTGGGCTTGATCGTCGAGGCGGTGTCGGGCCAGCCGCTCGGCTCGTTCCTGAAGGAGCGGCTGTGGGGGCCGCTCGGCATGGCGGACACGAGCTTCGACCTGCCCGAGCAGAGCCGCAGCCGGTATGCGCACGCGTTGCCGAAATGCCCGCTCACCGGCCAGCCGCTCGTCGTGCATCACGCAACGGGCCAGGCGACCAAATGGGAGTCCGGCGGCGGCGGCGCGGTGTCGACGGCAGCCGATTACATCCGCTTCACGTCGATGCTGCTCGGCGGCGGCGCGCTCGGGGGAACGCGCATTCTCGGGCGCAAGAGCGTCGAGATGATGAGCGCCGATCATCTCGGCAGCCACATTCATAACCGCATCGAGACCATGGACGCGGCCTGCACCGGCTACGGCTTCGGTCTGGGCTTTGCGGTGCGCAAGGCGGCCGGCGTGCCCGCGCTCTTGGGCTCGGCTGGCGACTACTACTGGTCGGGCGTCTACGGCACCTACTTCTGGATCGACCCGAAGGAGGAGCTGACCACGGTGTTCATGGCCGCCGCCCCCGGCCAGATGCGCCTGCGCTACCGGCAACTGCTGCGCGGGCTGGTGCTGCAGGCGGTGGTGGATTGATAGTTGGAAAGAGGGTGAGGGGCGGCGCCGAACTCGTCGTCCGAAACGACGTGCGTGCGACCCAGTCACAGCCGATCGCTTTTCCCGAGCGTTCGCGCCTGTCGCCATCCAAGAGCAAACATCAGATCTGCGACGCGGCGGGCCAGATTCGGATGTGGCGCGGCGGCACTCGTCCCTTCTCCCCGACGCTCTGCACTCGCCGGGGAGAAGGTCAGGATGAGGGGCGGCCGCTTGCTCCGAAGCCGGGATTGACGACGACTGCTATTCGGGGGCAACCTGTCGCGAAATGTAATCGGCATAAGCAGTCGGAAGTCGTAGCGAGTGACCCGAAGCGGAAGCCAAAACGTCGACGCTGATGCAGCTCCACCACATCCGCTTATTGTCATCGCGTCGGGTCGCTCTGCGAAACAACGGGCCAGAGAAGCTCGCGAAAATCCGTATTGAACCCGACGTACTTTGGATGGTTAAGAAGTTACGGCTTTGATCGCATAGCCAATTACTTCGCCGATTATCTTACTAATCGTTTGTTTTTTGGCCTCTGACGCTACCTGCGTAAGTTCGGAAACTAGTTGTTCGCCGAGACTTTTGCCATCATCTTTGGTCCCG
>JANOJW010000122.1:0-1965 GCA_031418955.1 Hyphomicrobiales bacterium
GCCAGACGGGCGGTGACGTCTTCGACGCGCCCAGCTGCCTTCGTGTAATCCAACGTCATCGGGTGCGGTCCGCTCGCGATCAACGAGACCATGTTTGGCATCACCGGAACACCGAGGCCGTCAGCGTCCGGCAGTACCATCGCAATCGGCTGGCCATCTTCGATCGCGACATTCACGTCGTCGGTATCCGTTAATCCGACCTTGACCTCGCCACGAGCGACGAGGTCACGCACAACCGAATTGCCGTCCACCACCTTGACGCCGTTCGCTTTGAGCCGGCGAAAGAAGTCATCCATCTTCTCGTCGCCGGCCATCGCATAGAGTGCAGCGACGTGGAACGAAGTCGAGCCAAATCGTGGGTCGGCGATCGCTACTTGTCCGCGCCACTTCGGATCGGCGAGATCGAAGATCGACCGAGGCGCGTCCTCGGCTTTCACGAGCTTGGTGTTATAGGCGATGACCCGGATGCGTGCGGAGAATCCCGTCCAGTGTCCTTCTGGATCAACCAGCGCCTGCGGTATCCCCTCTGCCGACGCGGACCGATACGGTGCCAACACTCCTCGAGATTTGAGCACCAGCGTGCGAACCGGCTCGTTCGACCAGAACACGTCCGCTTGCGGACGTGCCTGTTCAGCGAGCAGCCGATTGGCGAGCCCTGTGGACTTTGTCTCCTCGGTGTCGTAGACGGTGTTCACGCGGACTCCCGACCGCTTCTCGTACTCCCGCAGCACCGGTTCTGAAAAGACCCGGTCGGTGGAAACATAAATGGTGACCGTCCGTTCTGGAGGCTGCGATGGGTTCGAAGACTGACACCCGATCGCGCCGCATAGGACGAGAAGGCCAGCGAGGGCACGCCGAGCAGAATGCGTGGAAACAGCCATGGCTACTTGGTCACCACGGTGAGGTCGTCAAACTGTGTGACGGAATCCGCCTTCGTCCAGACGCCGACCTTGCCAGGCTGGGCGAACGTGGCATCCTCGACCTCGTACAACTTGGCGCCATTGAAGTGCACCTCGAATAGTCGGCCCGTCGCTACCACTCGCAGCGTGCTCCATTGCCCAACGGGCACCTCCGATTTCTTGCCATAGGTTCGCCCTTCGCCCTTGACCGGCAAATCTATCCGCTTACCGTTCTCAACCTTGTACAACACGACGTTGTCCTCGAGGGCGTTGGCTCGAACGATGTAGTAGTTGTCTGTATTTTGATACCGCCATACCAGACCAGCGGCTTGATCGACGCGTCCGGAAATCGGCTTGAACCGCACCGAAACGTCGCTGTCTGCGGTGACCACGTCTGAGAGCACCGCGACCGGGAACCGCGAGCGCGTCGAATCGGCATCGGTTTGAGCCAGGACCTTATTGGTCCCATCGCTCTGAACCACCCACTTGCCGGGCCGGCCGACGCCTGCGGTGTGCCCGAATTCGAAACCTTTCGGCGGTTGATCGACGGCGTCTTGAGTGAAGTCCACTTTTCGCGTAGCGCCGTGCAAGGTCATTACCGCCCCCATCAATAGCAGCGCGACAAACGTAAGTTGTTTCATCTCAGCTCCTTCGGCAACACCATGTTCACGGATGAGCTCTCATGGTGATCGCCGTTGGATCATCATAGCTGTCAGCGCCATCGCGTTGGCTGGCGCGACATCAATTCCGCACGGATGAGGTCTACCCGGCTCGCCCGTGAAATGATGATGATCACGAAAGGAATCGAATCATGCGGACACTGTTATTCACGATCTTTATCACCACCGCGAGCTTGGCGCCCGCGTCAGCGCAGGAAATGCCGGCCGAATACAAGGCGGTGATGACCGTGGTCGGCAAGACCGGCGACTTCAAGGACGGCGTGTTGAAAGTCAACATTCCCAGGAGCGATCTGAAAGTCACGATTAAAGAGCGTCCGGCTCCTACACCGTTTGGTTTCGGCGGGTGGGTCGCCCTGACCAAAGGTGACGGCGGGCACGACGTGATG
>JANOJW010000123.1:0-1869 GCA_031418955.1 Hyphomicrobiales bacterium
CTGCAAGCTCAAGCGATACCGGGCCATCTCAACGCGCTATGACAAGCTCGCCAACACATTCCTTGCGGCGGTCGCGCTGGTTTGCATACTGTTCTGGCTCAACTGACGACACGCCCTAGACCGCGTTCTAGCAACAATTGAAGCGGCGATCGTTAAACGCAATGCCGTTTCTCATGATCGTTGGTGCATTGATCATGTCACTGGCGAAACATTCACGATCAAGCACTCCGCTCGAGGAACAGTTAAAGCTGACCTATCGCCAACGCCGGTCAAGCAAATCCTCGCCGACGCCAACTTCGTCTACGAAGCGGGCCTTGGCCTCTTCAACTTCCTCAAATCCAACGGCAGGATCCCGCCCGTCCTCGACCGTGGAAGCCGCTATCACAAGAGCAAGGCGGCGCGAAAAAAGCGCGTTAAGCTCCGCTGACACACTAGACGGATCGGGCGCGATCATCGCCCGGTCCGTGCTCGCCTCTTTCTCCATAGCCTTCTTTTTCGACAGCCACTCGACATACGCTCTGGCATCGTGCCATCCAACATCGACTACTGGGTAGCCAAGCCTACGCTCCGGATGCGACGACGGTCGATGATTACATCCACCGGCAGCGACACATGCGTCCCATTCTTCAAACTTCAGCTCGAATCTCCCTACGGCGAAACGTCGCCCAATCTTAACGACGCGCTGCGGAGATTCCGCTTTCGCATAAGGCTTCGGTTCAGTTGGCGGAGACCCCATTGCAAACTGACCAGCTAGTATAACAACCATTTCTGGACAGAGACTGCATTCCTTGAATACCTTCCCCGGCGCCAAATGTCGTTCACCGGACCGCGAAAAATTCATTGCCCAGGCGGCCAGTCCAGTCGTCCGACCTTAGGATGCCCCGGGCATCATCGCTTCGACGAGATGCTCGTCGCCACCAGGCTCTGACCATCGATCTCCGCCAGCCGGGAGAGTGCGTCATGGCATCAACGCCTGCAGCTCACGACCTGGTCATTCGCAACGGCACCATCGTCGATGGCACCGGCACCGCGCCGCGCGAGGGCGACGTCGCCATGAGCGGCGGGCGCATCACGGCCATTGGCAAGGTCGAGGGCACGGGCAAGGACGGGATCGACGCTCGCGGCAAGCTGGTGACGCCCGGTTTCGTCGACGTGCACACGCACTACGACGGCCAGGCCGTGTGGGACAGCCACCTGGCGCCGTCGGCCTGGCACGAAGTCACACCGCCGTGATGTGCAACTGCGGCGTCGGTTTCGCGCCCTGCAAGGCGGCAGATCGCGAGAAGCTGATCGAGCTGATGGAAGGTGTCGAGGACATCCCCGGCCCCGTCATGCACAAGGGTCTCATGTGGCCTCGGGAGTGCATCTTCGAGTCTCGCCGCGCTCGGGCGCCGCCCGCGCGACATCAATATCTGCGCCCTGCTTCCGCACGCCGCCGTACGCGTCTATGTCAAGGGCGACCGCGCCATCCGCACGAGGCGGCCGCCGCAGCCGTCATGACCGAGATGCGGCGCATCGCGACCGAGGCCGTGCGCGCGGGCGCATTCGGGTTCTCGGCCTCGCGCACGATCGCCCACAGAAGCGTCACACTACACGCCGACGCTGCGCGCGCACGAGGCCGAGCTTGCCGACATCGCCTTGGGGCTCAAGGACGCGGGCTCCGGCTTCATCGAGATCGTCTCGGACTGGCGCGACGCACGCACCGAGATGGTGATGCTGCAGCTTGGCCGGTCGAGCCGAAATTAACTGGCGAGAACAATGGCCCGTAGCCAGCACCCGCCCGTCGATCGTCCATGGCGAGCAATCCTTTTGCTGTCGCCCGATCCCCATATGCCTGTCACAACCGCCCGCGCATGAGGCGGGCGATGG
>JANOJW010000124.1:0-5293 GCA_031418955.1 Hyphomicrobiales bacterium
CTGATCGGCATGGCCAAGGCCAAGTACTATCTGATGCTGTGCGAAACCTTGAAGGGAGAGGAGGCCGAGCGCATGGGGCTGATTTCGCTCGTCGCCGACGACGACAAGGTGATCGAGACCGCTTACGGCGTCTGTGACAAGCTGCTGTCGAGCGCGCAGACGGCGGTGCGTTTCACCAAGCATTCCTTGAACAACTGGCTGCGCATGGCAGGTCCGACGTTCGACGCGTCGCTGGCGCTGGAATTCTTGGGCTTCGGCGGGCCCGAGCAGGTCGAAGGCCGCGCCTCGATCGTCGAGAAGCGGCGTCCGAAGTTCCCGCCGAAGGGGCCGTATTGATGGTTTTGGAGGTTGCGCAGCGCGCCCGCCGGACTATCTTCCATGCAGGACGACAAGTTCGAATGGGATGACACGAAAGCCGACAGCAACCGGCGCAAGCACGGCGTGACGTTCGACGAAGCTCGGAGCGTGTTCGCCGACCTGAGCGCCATCGACGAGATCGATGACGATCCGGACGAAGAGCGGTGGAAGCGCACGGGTGAAGGAAACGGCCGCCTGCTGACGGTGATCTACGTCGAACGACGGCCCCGCATTCGCATCATCTCGGCCCGCAAGGCGACACAGCATGAGCAAGACGATTACTACCGGCGGTAGGCGCTACCTCGAGGATGGCGTCTGGCACGACGACAACGGTCCGATCCCCGGCTATCCCGATCAGTGGCAGCCGCCGATGACGGATGCCGAGGTCGAGGCGGCTGCTCTCGACGATCCGGACTGCCAGCCGACGCCGCCGGGAGGGCCGGCGCGACGCGTCTCGCTTGCGCGCTTCACGAGGCAGAAACTCGGGATGAGCAGCGAGGAGTTCGCGGCGGCGTACGGCATCCCCTTGGACACGCTGCGCGCCTGGGAGCGTCACGAGGCCGAGCCGACGCCGGCGGAGATGTCGTTGCTGCGCGCGATTGCGACGGCGCCCGACGCGGTGCGCGCCGCGCTGAAAGAGCCGGCGTGACGGTGCGGCTCTGAGTTCACTGTCTCGAAACCGGGGTCGCCATGCTCACCCTCTACTACGCGCCGCACACCTGCTCGCTCGCCACGCACATCGCGCTGGAGGATGCCGGCGCGCCCTATAATCTGAAGCGCATTGATTTCGCCAACACCGAGCAGCAGTCGCCGGCCTAAGTCGCGATCAACCCGAAGGCGCGGGTGCCCGCGATGGTGACGCCGCGCGGCACGCTGACCGAGACGCCGGCGATGCTGGCGTTCGTCGCGCAGAGCTTCCCGCAGGCCCGCCTCGCGCCGCTCGACGATCCCTTCGCCTTCGCGCAAGTGCAGGCCTTCAACAGCTATCTCTGCTCGACGGTGCACGTCGCGCACGCCCATCGCATGCGCGGGCATCGCTGGACCGACGATCCAGCGGCGATCGCGGCGATGCAGCGGCACGTGCCGAAGTCGGTCGGCGCCTGCTTCGAGATGATCGAGAGCCAGATGTTCAAAGGCCCGTGGGTGATGGGCGATACGTACACGATCGCCGATCCCTATCTCTTCACACTGGCGCAGTGGGTCGAGAAGGACGGTGTGAACCTCGCGCGCATCCCGCGCGTCATCAGCCATCGCGGGCGAATGGCCGAGCGTGCGAACGTGAAGAAAGCCATCGCGCAGGAACTTGCAGCCGAGACGTCGTGAGGCTGGAGCGCCCTCACCCCTCCAGCATCCCCGACACCGTGAAGCCGCCGTCGTCGGCGTAGGTGTGGCCGGTGGTGAAGCTTGCTTCGTCGGAGGCCAGGAAGGCGGCGAGTGCGGCGATCTCGTCGGGAAGCCCGAAGGCTTCGACCGCGCGCGCGACGGCGGTCTCGACCAAGGCGCGGCTGCGCACGTCGGTGGCGAGCGCGGCGGCGCGAGCACCGGACCGCTTCAGCTCGGCAACCTTCGCCTCGGCGCGGGCGGCATCGAGGTCGGCGACGAGAACTGCGGCGCCTTCGGCGGCGAGTCGGTCCGCGACCGCCGCGCCGATGCCGTGACCGGCGCCCGTCACGAGTGCGACCTTGCCCTCGAAGCGCTGGCTCATGCTGGTGCTCGCGAGGTGATCGGAGTGGCGGATTGCGATGGTGACGCTGCGCTCAACGATAGGCAACCCATGCCGTGCTTGTCGAGCGCCACCATTCCACGCACGGCGTCAGGGAGGCTCGGAGCGCTGACACTTTCGAGTGGGGCAATTTGTGCTATCGTGACTGTATGAACGCGCGCACCACATCATTGGTCGAGGCTGCCGAGATGCTGACCCCGGCCGAACGTATCGAACTGGTTGAACGCCTGCTGACTTCGCTCGATCCGGGTGATCCGGACATCGACCGCGCGTGGGTGGCCGAGGTGGAGCGCCGGCTCCAGGACTATCAGAGCGGCAAAACGACGGCTCGCGATGCTGCCGATGTCATGGCCAAGCATCTGAAGTCGAAATGATCCGCTTTCTCGTCGAGGCCGAAGCAGAGTTCGATGCAGCCGTCGCTTGGTACAGCGCTCAGCGCGCAGGGCTTGGCATCGAGTTTGCGGGAGCTGTCAACTCGGGGCTCAAACGTATTGGCGAGCCCCAACACATGGCAGCGCCTCAGCCCACGTACCCGCCGCTACCGGCTGAACCGGTTCCCTTACGGATTGGTGTATGCGGTATTGCCGACGGAGACGGTCATCGTTGCGGTCATGCATTTGCATCGCAATCCCGGATATTGGGTCGACCGTCTGAAGCAAATTAGCGATCAGGAACCGAACGCAGACTGAGCGGGGCTGGAGCACTTATATCATGAGCAAGCTGAAGACTGTCGAGTTGCGCCTTCCCGCCACGCGCGAGGAACTGGCCAAACTCGAGATCGGCACCGTCGTCTATCTGTCGGGCCGTGTGCACACCGCGCGCGAGGGCGTCTACAAGCGCGCCGTCGAGGAGCGGGCCAACTTGCCCGGCGAGATCGGCACCGCGAGCTTCCACTGCTCGCCGGCCGCCAGCGTCGGGCCGAAGGGCGAGCTGACCGTCGGGGCGGTGACGGCGACGGCCTCGTTCCGCTTTGCCAAGTGGATCGACGGCTGGCTCGCGAAATCCGGCTGCAACGTCATCATCGGCAAGGGCGGCATGTCGAGCGAGATCTACCGGCAGAGCTTCGTGCCGCACGGCGCGATCTATCTGACGACCGTCGGCTACGGTACCGGCGCGCTGCTCGGCCGCGGCATCAAAAAGGTCGTCGCGGCGCACTGGCTCGAGGAACTGGGCTTGGCACAAGCGATCTGGGTACTCGACGTCGAGCGGTTCGGGCCGTTCCTGGTCGAGAGCGACATGGCCGGCCGCTCGCTGTTCGAGCGCGAGAACGCGAAGATCGCGCCGGGTCTCGAGAAGCTTTACGCCGGGACCAAGCCCGCAACGCTGCGCCGCTTCGGCGAGACCGACGACAAAACCGACGAGGTGATCTGATGGGTGAGCCCGTTGCGCCGCCGCGCGGCCCCAACGCAACTACGAGGGTTCCGGCAGACGAAAACATTGAACCATGAACAGGCTGCGCGGGCTCCTTTTTGTGATGCTGGCAGTACTCGCAGGCGAATGGGGGGCCCGAAACGTGCTCGGCCTTGGCGACCCGCCGCTGTTCATATTCGACCCCGAGATCGAGTATCTCTATCAGCCAAGCCAGAGCCGGAAGCGGTTTGGACGGGTCGTCGCCTATAATTCCTATTCGATGCGGTCCCGCGAGGTGCCGAGGCAAAAACCCGCAGGCGCAACTCACGTGCTCGTCCTCGGCGACAGCATCGTAAATGGCGGGGTTTTGATCGATCAGAGGGACCTATCGACGACAGTGCTCGAGCAAAGTCTCGGAGCGAGCGGCTGGGTCGGGAACATCTCAGCTGGATCGTGGGGGCCAGCCAATATCCATGCCTATCTCGAGAGGTGGGGCTGGTTCGATGCCGATGCCGTAATCCTGGTTCTTTCAACCCACGACCTCAATGATGTGCCGGAATTCTATCAGCACTACGGGACGGAGTTTCCAACATCCTCGCCGAAATCGGCGCTGTTCGAAGGCCTCCAGCGATATGCCCCCCGCTATCTGCCGCGGCTGAAACCCTACCTGCAGCGCGACAACATCGGCCCGACCGTGCGTTTCCAGTCAGAGGCCGAGCGCGACGTGGTCGGAGAGCGCAATTTGCGGACCCTTTTGGATAGAGTCAAAACGGGACCGGGGCGGGCATTCGTCGTCCTGCATCCAGACGCAACCGAGATCGGCGCCCAGCCATCGCCGCGGCGGCATCAGCTGCGAGCCATCGTCCAACAGTCAGGCTTGCCGAGCCTTGATCTTCTCGATCACCCGGCTTGGACGACTTCGCTTTACGCCGATGGGCTTCATCTCAATTCCCAAGGTCATGCGGCACATGCCCGCGTGTTCGCCTGCCTCATTGAGCGGGTCCGGTTCGAAACGTGCCGTGTCGCGGGGGAACTGGACGCTAGCCGTCGACCGCTCAAGGTTCAGAACTGAAAATAGATGAACTGCGATATCGGGCGCAGGAAAATGAAGACGACAAACACGGCAACAGCCAAGCTGCCAATGTCCGCTGACGCTCGCACCCACCGGTTCTCCGTAACGGCATTGCGTGTCGTCGTCATCCAGTACAAGGCCAGCATTCCCAACAGCAGGAGTGCGACGTTCAAGTAGAAGCTCTCCCGCAGTGCGAGGCCCCGATAGGAGCGAAGGTCGAGCAAGCGCGCGTACAGCGCGAACGTCGCCTCCAGGGATGGAGCCCGGAAGGGCAGCCAGCCAAGCATGACAACGGCAAGTGTCGTGCCCCAGCCTCCGATCCGCGCTGCCCGATCCGGCAGCCAATCGAACAGGTGGCTCGTCAGGCGATAGGCGAAGATGAATACGGCGTGCCACATTCCCCAAAGCGCAAACGTCCACGCAGCGCCATGCCAAAGCCCCATGATCAGCCAGGTCAGGAAGAGCGAGCCTGTCACGCCCACAGAAGCCTTGACCGCATCGAACTGAATATCGATCCCTCCCGCCGAGCCGCCCCTGATCTTGACCTTGGCCAGCGGGAGATACAGGTAGTCGCGGATCCAGGACGACAACGTGATGTGCCAGCGACGCCAGAACTCCCGGGGCGAAGTCGCAAGGTAGGGCCAATTGAAATTGTCGGGAAAGTATGTAACCCAGAGGAGGAGGTGGAGAACAAGGGCGCAAAAACCAACTCAAGGGCAAGAAGTGAGGCAACCGAGCGAGCAGGATTATTCCGGAGGCCGAACCATCCGCCGCACCCGAAGGCGATGAGC
>JANOJW010000125.1:0-3199 GCA_031418955.1 Hyphomicrobiales bacterium
GTGGCTACCTGCACTTTGACCAGCGCATGTTGGCGCCGTTGTCGATGTGGATGTGGTTCATGCAGGTATAGGTGCCGACGCCACCTTCGAAGTTGGCATAGAGCCAGCGGGCGACGCTGCCGTACTTGCCCTTCGGCGGCACGAAGTCGACAGCCCGGCAATTGGCGTGATGGCTCCGCTTGCCCGTGCCCCGGATGGTCGCGCCCTGGCGGTAGGACGACACCACCTGGATCGATCCATAGCGGCTGCGGATGGACCCCAGCGCGGACTTCACGGACGAGGGCAGGCACGACTCGCTCGTGCTGTAGCTTTTGGCTTCGACGGCGGGAGCTGCCGCCACCAGACTGGCGGCAAGGAGGAGGGCAAGCGCGCCCCGGCGCGCAGTAAAGTACGACATGGCAGCGATTTCCCGATCAACGACAGCTCGATGCCGTCAGACTAGAGATTATCGTGCCATTTCGAGACGTTACGTGGTATTCAGGTTAATGCAGCCGCGAGCGAACTTGCGCCGGTCATGTCGCGTCACCGGGTCCCGATCGGCGTGTAGCGATAGACGTCGGCCAGCAGCATCTCCACGCCGAGCGCGGTGAGGGTGAGCACTGTATCGAGCCCCTTGATCGTTCGCGCGCGCCACTGCGTTTCCCGATCATAGACGACGACCTCGGCGCGCTTCAGCGACACCGTCACGTAATGCTGGCAGTTCGGCACGCTGGCGTAGACCTTGCGGCGCCACGCCTGGTCGGCCTTGGAGTTGCTGCGCGAGAGCACTTCGAACAGCACCAACGCGTCGTCGGTGACGTGACTGTCGGTGGCGGCGCCAGCCTTCACGAACACGTCCGGCTGCGGCAGACTGTTGGGCGATACCGGCACGCGGGTTCCGACGCCCAATATCGGCAGCCAAGAGGCCTCGGTGCGCTGCTTGTGGTTCATCAGCCATGTGGCGATGTTCGTGGTCACGACCTGATGCCACTCGGTCGGCGACGGGCTCATGATGGCCACCCCCTCGATCAACTCCCAGCGCTCGCCGTTCGGCCGCGAGGCCGTGAAGGCGAGGAACTCCTCGATGGTGAGTTGCTGCTCGGGCGGGAACTTCGGGATGGCGTTCATGGGCGGGCTCCGAAGGGCACCATAGCACGGGGCGCGAACGGCGTGGAGGCGCCGTGTTCCTGGCAGCGCCACGTTCCTTGTTGAAGCGCCACATTGGATCTACATTCATTGCCGAAGCGATGCTCATGGAGCACTTCACGATGAAATTCATCGTCACACTGGACCGCGACGAAGATGGCGTCTGGATCGCGGAATGCCCGGCGATCCCGGGTTGCGTCAGCCAGGGCGCGACGCGTGACGAGGCAATGGCCAACGTGCAGGAGGCGATCGCCGCGTGCCTCGAAGTGCGCGCCGAACGCGGCATGCCCCTGACGGTGGAGACGCGCGAGGTCGACGTGGCGACGTAGCTAATTGCGGCGAATTGAGGCCATGCTTCAACGTCATCCCCGCGCCGAGCGGGCGCGCAGCGCCGGCGAGGGAACAGGCGGGGACCCACGACGCGTTTCGGTTTGCGCGGTGCCACGCGAAGAGCCGTCGTGGGTGCCCGCCTCCGCGGGCATGACGTGGACTGAGGTCATGGCATGGGTCGACAAGACCACGACTGCGACACATGCAGATCCGTCGCAATGACGCGACGCACGCCGCCGCAGTCGACCGCCAGGATGGCGACCAAGTGGCACCTTGATGCGCAAAATCGTGATTCTGCATCTCCACGATGCTCAAGCGCGGGTCGTGCAGTGCGAGGCTTGATCGGATATGGTCGGAGGCAATCCAAGCCGCAAGGCCTAGGCCGCAGAGTGTGGCGACTCGGGCGCCGCCGGTGACCCCTACCGATCGATCTCGCCGAACACGATGTCGAGTGAGCCCAGGATGGCCGACACGTCGGCCAGCATGTGGCCGCGGTTCATGAAGTCCATGGCCTGCAGGTGGGGGAAGCCCGGCGCGCGGATCTTGCAGCGGTAGGGCTTGTTCGACCCGTCGGCCACCAGATAGACGCCGAACTCGCCTTTCGGCGCCTCGACGCACGCGTAGACCTCGCCCGCAGGGACATGGAAGCCTTCGGTGTAGAGCTTGAAGTGGTGGATCAACGCCTCCATCGAACGCTTCATCTCATCGCGCTTGGGCGGCACCACTTTCTTATTGTCGGCGGTGACGGGCCCCTGCCCCTCTGGCCGCATCAGGCGATCGCAGCACTGCTTCATGAGGCGCGCGGCTTCCCGCATCTCGAACATGCGGATGCAGTAGCGGTCGTAGCAGTCGCCGTTCTTGCCGATCGCCAGATCGAAATCGAGCTCGGAATAGCACTCGTAGGGCTGAGACTTGCGCAGGTCCCAGGCTGCGCCGGAGCCCCGCACCATCACGCCCGAGAACCCCCACTTGAAACAATCCTCGAGGCTGACCACGCCGATGTCGACGTTCCTCTGCTTGAAGATGCGGTTCTCGGTCAGCAGCGACTCGATGTCGTCACAGGTCTTCTGGAACGGATCGCACCACTTGTAGATGTCCTCGATCAGCTTCGCGGGCAAGTCCTGGTGCACGCCGCCGGGGCGGAAGTACTTCGCGTGCATGCGGCTGCCCGAGGCGCGCTCGTAGAACACCATCAGCCGCTCGCGCTCCTCGAAGCCCCACAGCGGCGGCGTCAACGCGCCGACGTCCATGGCCTGCGTGGTCACGTTCAGCATGTGCGACAGTACGCGGCCGATCTCGGAGTAGAGCACGCGAATGAGCTGCGCGCGCTTCGGCACGGTGATGCCGAGCAGCTTCTCGATCGCGAGGCAGAACGCGTGTTCCTGGTTCATCGGCGCGACATAGTCGAGCCGGTCGAAGTAGCCGATCGCCTGCAGGTAGGTCTTGTGCTCGATCAGCTTCTCGGTGCCGCGATGCAGCAGCCCGATGTGCGGGTCGACGCGCTCCACCACCTCGCCGTCGAGCTCGAGGACGAGGCGCAGCACGCCGTGGGCGGCCGGGTGCTGCGGCCCGAAGTTGATGTTGAACGGGCGGATTTCGGTCTCAGGCATGGGTGTCCCGAAGTGGTCGCGGGGTTGCATGCCAGTCAGTAGTAGTAGGCGAGGGATTTGCCAACCCCTGGTCACTGTTCCTGCGCCTTCAGATGCCCACAAGCATCCGGCGCACCTATCCTTGCGCCTTCAGA
>JANOJW010000126.1:0-2084 GCA_031418955.1 Hyphomicrobiales bacterium
TCTCGGGCAACTCGCTCGCATCCGGATCGAGCTTGTCCTCGAGCGGCACGATCTCCTCGCGCACGAAGCGGCGCACCTGGGCGACGAGGGCCCGCTGCTCTTCGGTCGGCTCGAGGTTCATGGGTGTGGGCTCCGCGGGACTGTGCGTTAGTCGTGATCCGATGACTTTGAGAACCAACGATCGCGGACATGCACGATGAGAACGACGAATGCCATCAGCATCGCCGCCGCGAGCACCTTGCCGTTCTTCTCGGCAATCGCCGACGCCAGAGACTTATTGAAGGCCAGAGCCAAACCGTAAATCGGCACGATGGTTACGGCGATCCCTTCACTGAACATGAAAGTCAACGCAGGGATATCGAGGACCGGCTTACGCTGGCGCACGGTGCGGACAACGATTTCAATTGCAACGAACAGCAACCCGACAGCAATTGGCAATTTTTCGTGCCATTGCCCGCCGTCTGATGTAACGAACTCTCGAAGCGCCTCCCACATGCGGCGAGATTAGCGACTTCTCTGCCTCAGGGCCAGATAGCTCGCACCAAATGACCGATGTAGCTCTGCGGCCAAATCTTCTCGATGTAAGCCAGGATCATCACAATGCCGGCGAACATCCCGACCCAACGCAGAAACCCCTCTGACGCAGGCTCTTGGCGCTCAATTTTCTTCGCTGACTTGTTCATGCGGCAATCCTAGCACGTTTCCAGTGTCGCGAAAAACGAAACATCCTCGCGTCGAAAATCGCAACAATGGGCTCGCGCGAACGGGCGGCCCGAGGACCGCCCGCTGCAACTGTGATGGATCAAGCGCCGATCAGGCGCCGATCAGCCCTGGGCCTCGATCTGCCGGGGCGTGCTGCTTCCGATCGCGATGGTGCGCGGCTTCAGGCGCTCGGGCACATTGCGCACGAGGTCGACATTGAGCAGGCCATCCTTCAGCTCGGCGGCCTTCACCTCGACGTGGTCGGCAAGCTGGAAGCGCCGCTCGAACGCCCGGGTGGCGATGCCGCGATGCAGGAACTGCCGCTCCTTGTCCTCGGCCGCCTTGGTGCCGGTGACAGTCAGGGCCTGTTCCTTCACTTCGATCTTGATCTCGTCCTGGGTGAAGCCGGCGACCGCCATCGTGACGCGATACTCGAACTCGCCGAGGCGCTCGATGCTGTAGGGCGGATAGGCCGGCGCATCGTCATGGCCGGTGATGCCGTCGAGCAGCTGGACCAGACGGTCGAAGCCGACGGTGGAACGGTAGAGCGGGGACAGGTCAAAGGGTCGCATTTCACATCCTCCTGAAGAAGCGACGTGGTGACGCCGTCCCGAATGGGCCCGGCGGTTCGGATCGCACCCCCTGTACAAGGCGGGTGCAGCCTGGATGTAAGGGCGGTTTTTTGGGTTTCAAGGGGCGCCGCGCAGCGCTGTGCGTGCAGATTTCCCGCACTCCGTTTCCCCGGAACTCCGGGCAAGCGCAGCGCGACCGGGGTATCCGGGGCCTTTCCCGGTGGCGATGATCCAAAACCATGCCACGCGCTCGCTGGTCGCGTGTGGCGAGGATGGAGCGAAAGCTCGACCGGGAAAGGCCCCGGATATTTCATCGCGCGCAGTTGCGCGCTGAAATTCCGGGGAACCATAACGGACACCGTGGCGGACGATGCGTTGGCCAAGCTGGCGTTTCCAGCTTAGACTGATCCGTATTCATCTGGGGCTGGGCGCGGAATGCCGGGCAAGATTTTCGTCAACTACCGACGCGACGACGAGCGGGCCTTCGCCGCGCGCGTGCGGGACCGGCTGGCGCAGGCGTTCGGCAATGCCAACGTGTTCATGGACGTCGACAACCTGATGGCCGGGCAGCGCTTCGACCGCGAGCTCGAGAAGGCGCTGGCCGAGACCGACGTGTTCCTCGCCGTGATCGGGCCGCGCTGGCTCGACCTCTATCAGCGCCGGCAGGCAACGGGCGCGCGCGACTATGTGCACGAGGAAATCGCCAGCGCACTCGCCCGCGGCATCACGGTGATTCCGGTGCTGATCGAAGGGGCGACGCTGCCGCGCGGCGATGCGCTGCCGGCGGACATCCGCGCGCTGGTGCTGCAT
>JANOJW010000127.1:0-2070 GCA_031418955.1 Hyphomicrobiales bacterium
CGAGGTCGTCGGTAATAAGTTGACGCTGACAACGCCCGTTTTCAAGAACACGATTGACGGCAAAGATTCCGTCGTTGTGACGGTCTACGAACGCGTTGAGTAGGTAAGCAGTCTCGGCCTTCACGGCGAACTGACCTCTGCTGGGCAACGCCGTGGGGGCTTGGATGATTTGACCAGGATTGCATCCAATGACGGCCGTTTGGAACAGAGCAGATCTATCCCTTGCTCAATTGATGGACGGACGTCCGAATCTTGCCCGCGGTTTTGCACGCTGCGACGACCGCCCTTGATCAGCGCGGAAGCGTCGTCTTCGAGCATACTGCGATTGCTATATGATTAGTTAGCACCAAGAGGCAAACATGCCGGTTGTGCTTTTGTCGGATGTCCCCCGCGAACCCTTCAAGGGCGGAGCTTTCTATCAAACCATTGTCGGTGACGATCAGGGATCAACTCCGATTCGAGTTGGCATCCAAACATCGGCACCAGGCTACAAGACAGCACTCCACTCCCACCCCTACATGGAAAGCGTGACCGTGCTGGAAGGGCAAGGCGAAGCATGGCTGGAGGGAAGCGACCAGATCGTGAATTTGGAAGCGGGGACGACCCTCGTTTTCCCGGCAAACCTGAAACACTGGTTTCGAGCCATTGGAGACAAGCCATTAATCACACTCGGCGTTCACGCATCGCCACGCCGGATCGTGAATGTGCATGGAGTCTGATTGCATTGGGCCGAGATGATGACTGTTGCCGTCGAGAATGGCAATTGACCTCCCGAGGACCGGACCAACTTCAAGTCTGTCATCGCCGAACTGACGATGCACCCTGTTGGCCCAGGCTGTGTGAAAACTCCAGAGCAATGTGATAACGTACCGCCTGACTGAATCGCAGGGGGCGGGGGCTCGATGGCGGGGTTCGTTGAAGGGCTGGATCGCAGCCAGAGCGCCATGTTCCCGGCGTCGCTCGACGATTATGTCGGCGAGGACAATCCCGTTCGCGCGGTCGACGCCTTCGTCGACGGGCTCGATTTGCGCAAGCTCGGCTTCACCAGCGTCGACCCGCTCGAGACCGGCCGCCCCGGCTACCACCCGGCGACGATGCTGAAGCTCTACATCTATGGCTACCTCAACCGCATCCCGTCGAGCCGCCGGCTCGAGCGCGAGTGCCAGCGCAACCTCGAGCTGATCTGGTTGACCGGAAAGCTCGCGCCGGACTTCAAGACCATCGCCGATTTCCGCAAGGACTTCGGCGAGCCAATTCGCCAGACCTGCCGCGCATTCGTCGTGATCTGCCGCAAGCTCGACCTCCTGAGCAAAGCCAGCGTGGCGATCGACGGCAGCAAGTTCAAAGCCGTGAATGCCCGCGACAAGAATTTCACCGAGGCGAAAATGAAGCGCCGCCTCGAGCGCATCGACGAGAGTATCGCGCGCTACATGTCCCAGCTGGAGACCGCCGATCGCCAGGCCGCGCAGGGCGCCGACGTGCCGGCCGCGAAGGTGACGCGCTTGCAGGACAAGATCAGCAAGCTGAAAGAGGAAATCGTCCGCCTCAACGGGATCAACGCGCAGCTGCAGGCGAGCGAGGACAAGCAGATTTCGCTCACCGATCCCGATGCACGCTCCATGGCGACGAGCGGCAAGGACACCGGTATCGTCGGCTACAACGTGCAGGCCGCCGTCGACACGACCAACCATCTGATCGTCGCGCACGAGGTGACGAATATCGGCACGGACCGGCATCAGCTCGCCAATATGGGTGAGCAGGCACGGGAAGAATTGGGCGTCGATACACTCGAAGCCGTCGCCGATCGCGGCTATTACGAGGGCGGCGAAATCAAGGATTGCGAGGACGCTGGCATCACCGTGACATTGCCGAAACCACAAACATCCGGCGCCAAGGCGGCAGGCCGTTTCGGCAAGCAGGATTTCGTTTATGTCGCGAGCGAGGATGTTTATCGCTGCCCGGCCGGCAAAACATTGCCGTTTCGGTACGCCGGTATGGACGACGGAAAAATGATGCGCCGGTATTGGACAAATGAATGCGGCGAATGTCCACTCAAGGCGCAGTGCACGA
>JANOJW010000128.1:0-1654 GCA_031418955.1 Hyphomicrobiales bacterium
CTCGAGAGGCGCTGGAACGAGGCGCTGGAAGCGGTCAACAAAGTCGAACGCGACATCGCTGCCGTCGAAGCACAAAAACCGACACCGCTCGGCGAAGCGGAACGCCAAAAACTGCTGGCGCTCGGTGCTGACCTCGGTCGCGCCTGGTCGCATCCGGCCGCGACCCCGGTGACGCGCAAGAAACTCCTGCGTGCCTGCCTCAAGGAGATCGTCGTGCGCAAGGACGGCGCGATGATCGACATGGTTCTGCATTGGCACGGCGGCGATCACACGGCGCTCAAACGGCCGCTGAAACTCAACGAGCGCGGCCGGCATCACTATCCCGTTCCCGACGACATGATCGCGCTCGTCCGCGACTTGGCACGTCTGATGCCGGACCGGCAGATCGCGCGGCTGCTCAATCGATCCGGCAAGCCGATGGCGTTGGGCAAAACCTGGACCGAACAGGCTGTCCGCGGGTTCCGCAAACACCAGGAGATCGACGCCTATCGCGACGGCGAATGGGCCGAGCGTGGCGAGATCACGCTCGAAGCCGCGGCCGAGATCATCGGCGTCTGCAAGATGACGGCCTTGCGCATGCTCCGGCGCGGCGACATCAAAGGCCGACAGGCCTGCGAAGGCGCGCCATGGGTGATCAAGTCGGTTGATCTGGCGGCTTTCGACAAATCTTCTGGTGCGCCCCGACCGGTAACACCAAACGGCAAACAGCAGGCCTTTGACTTTCAATAACTTAGGAGAAGCGTCTTATGAAGCCCAACTGCTGGGCCACACGAAGATCGAGAGCACGGTGCGCTATCTCGGCATCGAGGTTGACGACGCGCTTGAGATCGCAGAGAAGATCGATATCTGAGGCTTCGACGCGATACCCCAGCAAGCAGACGAGGTCGGCGACGAGGAAAACGTCGCCGATCCTGGATAGGCTGAGGACCGCTTTTGTATATTCTCGCCAGATCCTCGTGCTGTCGATTGCCGCGACCCCGGAGGCCGGTATGGCCATGGGTCCCCTGGCGGGGTCGGAAAATTCACGCCTGACACGACTGCGGCACGTCCTCCTCCAAGCACCGGTACACGCTCGCCCTGCCGATCCCCAACTCGCGCGCGATGGCTGACGCACCCAAGCCGCTCGACCTGAGGTCGCGGACGCGCTGGGCATCGATGCTGGGCGGACGACCTTTGTAAACGCCTTCGCTCTTCGCCTTGGCGATCCCTTCGAGCTGCCGCTCCCGGCGCAGATTGGTCTCGAACTCGGCGAACACGCCGAGCATGTCGAGGAAGGCCTTGCCGGCGGCCGTCGACGTATCGATGGGCTGTTCGGTTGCCTTGAGGTGGACGCCCATAGCCTTGAGATCGGCGACGAGGTTCTGCAGATCGCGCAGCGAGCGTGCCAATCTGTCGATGCGTGTCACCACCAGGATATCACCGGCTCGCAGGAACTGCATCAGCGTCTGGAGTTCGGTACGGCCGTCGAGCGACGTGCCCGACACCTTCTCGGACCTGATGACGGTGCAACCGGCACCGCGCAAAGCGATGTGCTGAAGTTCGAGGTCTTGCTCGCTCGTGCTGACTCGTGCGTACCCGTACATCATGACACTCGACCTGATCTGTCTCGCTTGGCTCTAGACCTTGATCGGAGTGTGCCTCAGAAGTGTTGAAA
>JANOJW010000129.1:0-1927 GCA_031418955.1 Hyphomicrobiales bacterium
CCCCGCCTCTCCTTCCCACTCCCTCCCCCTCCCTCCCCCCCGTTCGCCTTGACGGCGCCTCGATCTTCTGCGAAAAAAGAATGATCGTTCGTTTTTTATTGTGCGGCGCACGCCTTAACCTTTGCCCACCGCCTACCCCAAGGCTTCATCGCCCAGCAGAACCCAGCTCCCCATGCCCCGCCTCAAGCCCGATATTCAGCGCGCCCGCCACCAGCACATTCTGGACAAGGCGGAATTGTGCTTTGCGCGCAATGGCTTCCATCGTACCACCATGCAGGACATCTGCCGCGAGGCCGAGGTCAGCCCCGGCGCGCTCTACGTGTATTTCGACAGCAAAGAGGCGCTGATCGCCGGCATCGCCGAGCGCGACCGCGCCGAGTTCGCCGAACGCTTCGCCCCACTTGCAAGTGCAACCGACGTGATGGGCGCACTCGGCACCCTGGCGCAGAAGTATTTCACCGAGGAGCCGGCCCACAAACGCCTGATGTGCGTCGAGATCGGCCTCGAATCGACCCGCAACGACCGCGTCGGCCAGATCTTCCGCGCCGTCGACAGTTACGTGGTCGCGAGCTTCGAAAGCCTGTTCAACCGGCTGAAAGACCAGGGCCGTATCGCGCCCCTGCTCGACACGCCCACATTGGCAAGGGTTGTCGTCACCATCGGCGACGGCCTGTTCTGGCGCCGCGCCATCGACCGCGATTTCGACATGGCGGCCGTGCTGCCGGCGATCATGCAGATGATCGGAACCGTGCTGCGGCCCGTACCAGCATTCGACGTCGCATCAGCAGACACCACACCCACAGAAACCGAAAAGGTCGGGTCATGAGAGCCAAGCTTGTCCTTGCAGTCCTGGCGCTCTTCGGCGTCGCCGCTGGCGCCCTTGCCATCACCGGCCGCTTGCCGCTCGTGAAAAAACCGGCCGGCGCCGCGAAGGTCGCCCCGCAGGTCGCCCCGCCGATTGCCGTGACGGTCGCACGCGCCCAGATCGCCGACCTGCGCGAGACCATCCTGGTCACCGGCACGCTGGTTGCGCGCGAGGAGATCCTCGTTGGTCCCGAGGTCGAGGGCTTGCGCATCGTCGAGGTGCTCGCCGACGAGGGTGACCGCGTGACGAAGGGCCAGGTCCTCGCCCGCCTCGTCTCCGATACCATCGAGGCGCAGCTCGCCCAGAATGACGCGGGCCAGGCGCGGGCGCGCGCCGCGATCGCCCAGTCGCGCAGCAATATCACCGCCGCCGAGGCCCGCCTCGTCGAGGCGCAGAACGCCTATGACCGCGCCAAGCCGCTGACCCAGAAGGGCGTGATCTCCGAGAGCGGCATGGATCAGCGCACCAGCGCGGCAAAAACCGCCCAGGCCTCGCTCGCCGCCGCACGCGACGCGGTGGCCGTCGCCGAGGCCGAGCTGATGCAGGTGCAGGCCCAGCGTCGCGAGCTCGATTGGCGTCGCGGCCGCACACAGGTCGCGAGCCCCGCCGACGGCATCGTCAGCCGCCGCATCGCGCGCATCGGCGGCATGGCGGTCGGCGCTGCCGAGCCGATGTTCCGCATCATCGCCAAGGGCGAGATCGAGCTCGATGCCGAGGTCGTCGAGACCCGCATCGCCGCGCTCAAGACCGGCCAGTCGGCGGACGTCGAAGCCGCCGGCGCCGTCCGCGTCACAGGCCAACTGCGCATCGTCTCGCCCGAGGTCGACCGGGCGACGCGCATGGCCCGCGTGCGCATCTTCGTCGGCGCCAGGCCGGAACTGAAGATCGGCGCCTTCGCCCGCGCCACCATCGACACGGCCAAAAGCCGCGGCGTCGCGGTGCCGGCCTCGGCCGTGCACTGGGGCGAGGAGGCGACGATCGTGCAGACCGCAGTCGGCAGCAAGGTCGTCACGCGCCGGGTCGAGACCGGCCTGACGGCGGCGGGTCTGGTCGAGATCCGCC
>JANOJW010000130.1:0-11256 GCA_031418955.1 Hyphomicrobiales bacterium
CAAGACCATTGGTGGGCCGACGCCGCAACGCAAGACACTCCGGGCGGAAATGCGGCACTGCGGGAGCTTATCAACAGGATAGACACTCCGACGGCGACCACCCGTAGGTCGGCGGGCCCCGCTTCGAGCGTTGAAAAACCAGCGTCGGCGCCCGCGAAGTCCGACAACGCCGGGCGCCGGCGGTTGCGGCGTGTCGGACTCCGCCGGTTCAGATGTTACGCCGATCTCAAGAGTACGGGCCGGCTCACTCCGACCTACGTGTCGTCACCTCGACGGCTGCCGGAATTGCTGCGAACATCGCGGGCGAAGCCTCACTGTCCGAGACCCCCAATGCCCCAGTCGCTCCCAGCCGTCAGCCTCGTCGCCGTACCGGGGCGCCGCCGCGCCACTCTCGATGCCGCCCGCGAGTACGATAAGCGCGGCTATGCCGGCATTTTCGCGCCGAGCATGTTTGGCAACGTGCAGCTGTGCGAGGCGATCGCGCATGTCACCGACCGCATCGTGTTCGCTACCTCGATCGCGCCGATCTACATGCGCACGGTGAGCGATTTCGCCCAGAGCGGGGCGTTCATGCACGAGATCTCGGGCGGCCGCTTCCGGCTCGGCGTCGGCGTGTCGCACGAGCCCTCGCACAAGCGCATGGGCGTGACGCCGGGCAAGCCGCTGGCCGACACCCGCGCCTTCGTCGAGAAATTCCGCGCCCAGGAGGGTCTCGGCGCGCTGCCACCGGTGATCCTCGCCACCTTGCGCCAGCAGATGATCAAGCTCGCCGGCGAGATCGGCGACGGCCTCGTGTTCGCCAACGGTGCGCGCTCGCACATGGCGGTTTCGCTCGCAGCCCTTCCGGCGGGCAAGCGCAACGACCCAGGCTTCTTCATCGGCAACATGGTCCCGACCTGCATCACCGACGACCTGGGCGCGGCCCGGGCCGTGCACCGCCGCACGCTCACGCACTATGCGACGCTGCCCAACTACCGCAACTACTGGAAGGAGGCCGGCTACGTCGAGGAGATGGACGCCATCGAGACAGCCATCGCAGAGGGCCGTCGCGACGACATCCAGACGTATCTCACCGACCGGTGGCTCGACGACTGCACGCTGTCTGGCACGGCAAAACAGGTGCGCGATGGCGTCGAGGCGTGGCGGGCAGCCGGCGTCAGCACGCCGATCATCGTGCCGTCGTCGGCGGCGGGCAACCAGCTGAAGGCGATCGAGGAGACGCTGGCCGCGTTCACGGGTTGACCGGCGCGCCGGAGCCGCTATGCCGAACGCCGCTGTTAACCACGGGGAACCACATGCCGCTCTATGAGTTCGACGGCCACAAGGTCACCACTCCGGGCGAAGGCCGCTATCTCGTCGCGCCGGGAGCGACGGTGATCGGCCGGGTGACGCTCGCAGACGCGGTCAGCGTGTGGCCTGGCGCCGTCATCCGCGGCGACAACGAGCCGATCCGCATCGGCGCGCGCTCCAACATCCAGGAGGGCTCAGTCCTCCACGTCGACCCGGGCTTCCCCATGGAGATCGGCGAGGAGTGCACGATCGGCCACATGGTGATGCTGCATGGCTGCACGATCGGCCGGTTCTGTCTGATCGGCATCGGTTCGATCATCCTCAACGGCGCAAAGATCGGCGAGGGCTCGCTGATCGGGGCGGGCACGCTGATCCCCGAGAACAAGGTGATCCCGCCTAATTCCGTGGTCCTGGGCGTGCCCGGCCGGGTGATCCGCGAGGCTACGACCAAAGACCGGGCGCGCATCAAGGAAGGCCTCGACGACTACCAGCAGAAGTGGCCGCTCTATCTGCGCGGGCTCAAACCACAGTCGGGTTGACGCACCCGGCAGCTCTGCGCGGCCAACCGGTTGTTATCGTGTGAGCCGCACCGTAAGGTTTCGTGCAAATCAGCTTGCGATCTTCCGAGGGGGCTACCCATGACCGTCAGCAACGGCCGCGAATTCCTGTCCATTCCGGGCCCGACCAACATTCCCGATGCCGTGCTGCAGGCGATGATGCGGCCGGCGATCGATCTCTACACGGGCGAGATGATCGGCCTGACGGAAGGCCTGCTCCGCGACCTGCCCAAGTTGTTCCGCACCAAGGGCGAGGTCTATGTCTACGCTGCCAACGGCCACGGCGGCTGGGAGGCGGCGCTGACCAACGTGCTGTCGCGCGGCGACAAGGTGCTGGTGCTGGAGAGCGGCCGCTTCGCCATCGGCTGGGGCGAGATGGCCCGCATGATGGACGTCGAGATCGAGCTGCTGCCGCAGGACATCCGCCGCGCCGTGGATCCGGCAGCCGTCGCCGCTCACTTGGCCCGGGACAAATCGCACAGCATCAAAGCGATCCTGGTCGTGCAAATCGATACCGCCTCGGGCGTGGTCAACGACTTGGCCGCGATCCGCAAAGCGATCGATGCGGCGAAACACCCAGCGCTGCTGATGGTCGATGCGGTGGCGTCGCTCGGATGCATGCCGCTCGAGATGGACGCCTGGGGCATCGACGTGACGATGGCTGGCTCCCAGAAAGGCCTGATGACGCCGCCGGGCATCGCGCTTGTCGCGGCTGGTCCCAAAGCCAAGGTTGCGCACAAAACCGCGAACCTGCGCACCATGTACTGGGACTGGACCGCGCGCGAGGGGAGCGAGCACTACAACAAGTATTGCGGCACGCCGCCGATGCACACCGTGTTCGGCTTGCGCAAGGCCCTCGACATGATTTTCGCCGAGGGCCTCGACAACGTGTTCCGCCGCCACGCGCTGCTCGCGGAGGCGACGCGCCGGGCCGTCGCCCGCTGGGAGGAGGGGCAGGTGCTGTCCATGAACATCTCCAACCCGGCCGAGCGCTCGAACTCGATCACCAACGTGCTGACGCAGGGCCGCGACCCCAAGCAGATCCTCGAGTATTGCCGCACCAAGTGCGGCGTCGTGGTCGGCCAGGGCATCGGCCAGCTGGCGGGCAAGGCGATCCGCATCGCCCATATGGGCCACACCAACGCGCCGATGGTGATCGGCACGCTCGGCGCCATCGAGATGAGCCTGAAGGCCCTGAAAATCCCGCACGGCGACGGCGGCGTCTCCGCAGCGATCTCCTACCTCGGCGCAGAAGTGGCGGCGTAAGGCTGGGGACACGACGCAGCGGACCGGCCGGTCGCAGTTGACGAGCAAGAGTGCCCAACACCGCCCGTCCCAGCACCGACGTCATGCGCCAGGAAGAGAGTCAGCCGACAACCTAACGATTGTCATCATCGGGCTTGTCCCGATGACCCATGGTCCCGCGAGCCTCGACGATGCGATCGCCCCGCAGCGCCAGCAGTGCCTGGTCATCTGGGTGCCCCCTGTCGCCGCCTGAGCTTGCGGTGCGATGGGTCATCGGGACAAGCCGGACAAGCCCGATGATGACAGCAGATTTTTTGTGCGACTTGTCCTTCGGGTCAATCGGGTCGCCAGACTGGCGGGTCGTGTTTCCTGCTCATCGGCAGCGGACATGGCGCACTTGGTATCTTCGGTCGCGCCGACCGGGCAATCCTGCCTCGCGTCAGCCGGCGGCGAGCGCGGCGATACGCGCCTCATGCGCGCGGCGGACCTCGACGATCTTCAGGCTGGCGTCGGGCTCGGCTGAGGCGCGTGTGATGAGATCGCCCCGTGCGACTGGACGGACCACGGTTGCGCCTTGCGCGAGGCCCACCGGCAGCGCGTTGCGCGTGATCGCGTCGGCTCGCGTCAGGGCGAAGGCGCGGTAGCAATACTCGCCGATCGCATCGAGCGTCTCGCCGGGCTTCAGGTCGCGCTTGGCCAGGCAGCCGACCTCCGATGTCGGCAGGCTGAGCGGCCGCATGTGGCTCTCGCCGAACAGCGCGGCGGCGGCAGCCGACAGCGGCACCTCGAGGCTGGTCAGATGATAGGGCCGGAAGAACGAGTAGTAGGGACCAGGCCCCAGGTGCAGGTCGCTCATGCGCTCGCGAACGCGGGGATGGCGCATCTCGGCGACGCAGAACACGCCGGGCGCCACGCCCTTCGCCACCGTGAAGTCGACGCGGCCCCGGCCCGACAACAGCCCGCCGTCCTCCTTGGGACAGAAGAAGTCCTGCAACTTGTCGCGCGGAGCAGCGGGGCCGTGCATGCCGGGAATGTCGGGCACTAGCCCTGAGGCATTGGCGATTGCCACCATCTCGACCATGGTCTTGGAGCCGTCGACGAACTCGACCAGCATGCGCGGGTTCATGTTCCGTCGTTTGGCCTCGTCGACGTAGTCGTCGGGGATCGCGTCGATGCGGAACGGGTTGTTCTTGCCCTTGCCGGCCGCCACCACCGGATAGCCGAGCCCGCGCACGAAGTTGATGAGTTCCATCGCCGCCGTCGGCTCGTCGCCAGCGCCCAGCGTATAGACGACGCCGGCCGTGTCGGCTTGCGCTGCGAGATAGGCGCCGATGGTCACGTCCGCCTCGACGTTCATCATCACGATGTGCTTTTTCGCGGCGATGGCGGTCAGCGCGACGATGGCGCCGGCGTTCGGGTTGCCGGTTGCGTCGATGACCACGTCGACGTCGGGCGCGCGGCAGACGAGATCGGCGGATGCTGCAACCGCCAGGCGGCCCGCAGCGATGGCGCGCATCACGTCATGTTCGTTGGCGCACACGAGCGGGCGGCGGGCGGCGGGGCCTGCAATGTCGGCTGCCAGCTCGACCCGTTCGGTGCGCATCTCGGCGGCGGCCACCACCTCGATGCCCGGCATGTGCGCGATCTGGACGACGATGTCGGTGCCCATCTGCCCGACACCGATCAGGCCGACGCGGACGGGGCGGCCCTCGCGCGCGCGCGCGGCCAAGGCCTCGGCGATGGTCGGGCGGCCACCGGGGGCTACGGGTGTCGAGGGCGGCATGCGGGCTGGCGCTCCGGCGCGTTGGACTGCCAGAGTAGTGGTTAACGGCGGCCGCGCCGTCAATGCGTCGTATGAAGCGTCACCACCGATCGCGGCCAGCGTGTCTCAACGCGAACCGGAGGTGTAGATCGGCTCGGCACGGCTCAGCGCGGCGCGCTTTTGCACCTGATGCGGCACCTCGAGGGCGGCGTAAGCCATGTTCACGCGCCGCGCCATCGCCGCCAGATAGTCGCGCACCTCCGCGGGAAGTTCGACACCGTGGAAGCGGTCGGGATGGTAGGTCTTGGAGAGGCCGTGCCAGGCAGCCTTCGCCTCGTCGTGGGTGGCGGTCGATTTGACGCCGAGCACCAGATGCGGATCGAACCCGTCGTGGTCGCGCAAGCGGCTCTGCAGGTTGCCGGCGCGCGGCACGTTGATGAGCTTGACGTTGCGCAGCGCCGCCTTGGCGATCAGAAACCGCTCGCCGCCATAGGGCTCGAACTCGACGAAGGCGACGGCGCCGTTCAGCAATTCGAACACGTTGCGGCCCATGGGGACGAGCAGGCGGCCCTTCTGCACCTCGCCGTCGTCGGTCGTGATCTCGACGGGAACGGCCGAGTGGTCGACGTTGTCGATCTTGTTGCGCTCGAACATGCGGGGCTCCACGGAGGTGTCCCGGCGCGGGACATGACTTGACGGCTGGCCGCCGCGATGCAAATTCCGTGCGCAGTCAGTGACGGCGGATGATTACTCGCACCCTGTTACTGCTGAGCGTCGAACCGGATCCCCCGGTAGGCCGCTGCCATGGACAGCTGGCAGCCGATCGCCGCCAGCTCGATGATGCCCTCGCGCCCCTGGAACTCGGTTGGCGTCCAGACCTCGCCGCTGCGGCTGATCAGCAGGGCCTGCTCCTGCTCGGAATCGACGATCAGCAGGTAGACCAGCTTCGCGTGCTGCCGGTACTCCTCGATCTTTCGCTGCCACGCGAAGCCCTTGTTCGAGGGCGAAAGCACCTCGACGACCATTCTCGGTTCCTGCGCCTCGTAGACGTCGAGCTTCGGCTCGTCGCAGGTCACCAGCACATCCGCACGGCTCAGCGAGCGGATCTTCGTGCGGATGGCGAGATCAGCGGTCGCTGGCCAGCACGGGCTGCCGTCGAGCTGATTGCCGAGCGCGATGAGCACATTGCTGGTGATCCGATCATGCTGGGAGCTGGCCCCAGCCATCATCGTGATCGGGTCGCGCATGATGATGGGCACGCCGTCGACGAGTTCGTAACGATCCTCCTGGTTCCGCTGCCAAGTATGGAACTCTTCGGCGGTCATCAGCTTTTGAGCGGTGGTGGTCATGTCAGATCTCCACACCAAGTTTACCAGCGCCGACGTCTCGACGCGAGCCGGATTCCCCGAGCGAGTCTTGACGCCAGCACCCGAAGCCCTCTTATGTCCCCATGTCAGCCGGCTGGACGGTCGCTGTCTGCGGCCCGTGAGGGCAACAGGTGGAGGAAAGTCCGGGCTCCATGGATGAACGGTGGCGGCTAACGGCCGCCGAGGGCGACCTCAGGGACAGTGCAACAGAAATCAAACCGCCGACGGCCCGGGCAACCGGGTCCGGGCAAGGGTGAAACGGTGCGGTAAGAGCGCACCGCGGCGGCGGTAACGTCGCCGGTCAAGGCAAACCCCACCGGGAGCAAGACCAAATAGGGGCGGCCAGACGGGCGTGGGCAACTACGCTGCGTCGAGCCTCATCCAGGCCGCTGCCCGGGTTGGTTGCTCGAGGCGCCCGGCAACGGGTGACCCAGACGAATGGCCGTCGCGGAGGCGCAAGCCTCCAGACAGAACCCGGCTTACAGGCCGGCTGACATTGTTTTTTACCGCCCGGAGGAAAGTGGGCGGCCCGCTCCTTGCGCCGAAGTTTTGGGCCGATGGTCGGGCGCAACCGGCAAATGAGATAGCTCTGCAGCCGTTGCAGAGCCGGTGCACAGGACACCAAGACCGTTTGACAGCCCTGGGTCCAATCCCCGATACAGGGCCGCCCCGAACGGCAGGCGGTCAGCACTGCCAGCCCCGTCTCAACGTACCCGCCTCAACGTAAAGGACCAGCAGACTCACATGAAGATCAAGGGCGAGACCCTCGACGAGCGCCGTATCCTGGCGACGGAAGCGCGCAAGGCGATGCTCGACAAGTTCCGTCAGAAGGCCAACCCGAACGACCCCGAGCTGCAGGCCAAGCTCGCCGAGCGCAAGGTCGTCACCGAGGCGCGCGACCAGCGCCGTCTGGAGCGCGAGGCGATCAAGGCCGCGGAGACTGCACGCCTTGCCGCAGAGAAGGCAGAGACCGACCGGATTGCGCGCGAGGCCGCCGAAGCTCAACAGGCGGAAGAGGTCGAGTCGGTGCTCCGGATCGAGGCCGAGCGCAAGGCCGCGCGTGACCAGCGCTACGCTGCCCGCAAGGCCCGGCGCGGCAAAGGCAACCGGAAGTGACGACGCAGAGCGCAGCAGCCGACAGCGTGCTCTGTCAGGGCTGCGGCGCCTGCTGCGCGACCTCCAGCGATTGGCCCCGCTTCTCGCTGGAGAGCGAGGCCGAGCTCGCCGCGATCCCCGAGCCGTTGATTGCGGCTGACCTCTCCGGCATGCGCTGCGAGGGGGACCGCTGTCTGGCGCTCGCCGGACGGGTCGGGGCACACACGGCCTGTACCATCTATGCCGTGCGCCCGCTCGTGTGCCGCGACTGCGTGCCGGGCGATGACGCGTGCACGATCGCCAGAGTCAGGGCCGGCTTCGCGCCGATCGTCGGACTCACCACGGCCCTCACCACGGAATGATCTCGTTGCGGTAGTCGACGAAAGCCTGGCCGCCCGCGCCTGAGCGTTTTTCCAGCACCTCGGCAACGCCTCGCACGCTGGTCTCGATGTCGAGCGGCGCCGTCGGCCCGCCCATCGCGGTGCGCACGACGCCTGGATGCATCGCGAGCACGGTCAGATCGGCGCGGGCGTGGCGGGCGCGGAAACTGCGGATCAACGAGTTGAGCGCCGCCTTGCTCGCCCGATAGAGTTCCGCGCGGCCGTCGTCGTTGGTGCCGATGCTGCCGAGGATCGACGACATGAAGGCGACCGTGCCGCCGGCCGCAACGTTCGGCATCAGCCTATCGGCCACCCGGATCGGCGCGATGGCGTTGGTGAGGAAAATGCGCGCAATATCGGCATCGGTCACCTCGGCGAGCGGCACGCCGCGCCCAGCCATGATCCCCGCATTGAGAAACAGCAGATCGAAGCGCTGCCCCTGAAGTCTGTTGGCGAGTGCGCCCACCGCCGCCTGATCCAGAGTGTCGACGGTTTCGAGCGCGAGGCGGTCCTGCGCCTCAGGGATCAGGGCTTCGAGCCCGTCGCGATCGTGGCGTGCCGTCGCCGTGACATGCCAGCCGCGGGCCAGATGCTCGCTGACGAGCCCGAGGCCTAAACCCCGCGAGGCGCCGATGATCAGTAATCGCTTCATGCCGCAGCTCCCAGGGATTGCATCCGCAGAATAGCTGTCCCGGGCTCGCTGTCACCTTCCGCGCGGCAATGCGGCGGCTGACCGTGGGGGCTGGCTGTGCTACCAGCCGCTGACGTTCAGGTTAAACCCATCGCGAAAGGCTCGCGGCATGGCCGACAGTGCAACCGCCCACTTCGTCAACGACCTGGGCGTCGAAAAAGTCTTCGTCGGCGTGCGCGAGCTGAAATGCATGGGCGCGCGCCAGCCCTTCGATCACCCGCACGTCTATCTCGACATGGGCGCGGACGGACAGATCCTGTGCCCCTACTGCTCGACGCTCTATGTGCACGACGGCCGCCTCGACGCTGATGCGAGCGAGCCCGCGGGCTGCCTCGTCGATGCGCACGCGGACCACGAATGAGGACGGCGGGGCTGTGCCGGAGATCCTGATCGCCGGCGGCGGCATCGCTGGATTGGCAACCGCGCTGGCCCTGGCTCGGCAGACCCCGCAACCGGTGACCGTGCTCGAGCGCCGGACGGAATTCTCCGAGGCAGGCGCCGGCATCCAACTCAGCCCCAACGCGGTGCACGTGCTGCGCCGGCTCGGCATTGCCGACAGGCTCGCGCCGCACGTCGGCGTTCCATCGTCGATCATCGTGCGGGACGGCGCATCGGGCCGCGTGCTGCAGCGATTGCCGCTCGGGGACTGGATCGCGCAACGGCACGGCGCGCCTTACTGGGTGGCGCACCGGCGCGATCTGCAGGCCGCGTTGCTCGACGCCTGCCGCGAGCAGTCGTCGATCGACCTGCGCGTCGGGGTCGAGGCGACCGAGCGGCACGTCGCGGAGATCGGCGCGCGCGGCGGCATCCTGGTTGGTGCGGACGGCGTGTTCTCGAGCGTCCGGGCTCGCCTCCACAGCCGACGCCCGACGTTTTCCGGCCGCACCGCCGCCCGCACCATCATCCAGGCCAACGCCGTGCACGGCGATATCGATATCGCGGCGACGGGCGTGTGGCTTTCGCCCGGCTCCCACGTCGTCCACTACCCCGTGCGGCAAGGGCGCGAGATCGCCGTCGTTGTGATCGCCTCGGAGGACTGGCAGGAGGCTGGATGGTCGGCGCCCGTCACATCGGCGTGGCTCGACGCGGCCTTGTCGCCCTTTGCTAACGCAGTGCGCGATCTGCTGGGGGCCGGGCGCGACTGGCGCCGTTGGTCGCTGTTCGAGCAGCCGCCGCTCGACCAGCTCGCGCAGGGCCATGTGGCGCTGGCGGGCGATGCGGCGCATCCGACGCTGCCGTTCATGGCGCAAGGCGGCTGCCTCGCGCTGGAGGACGCCGTGACGCTGGCACATGCCGTGCAATCCAAGCCGGATCGGGCAGAGGCGCTGGCAGCCTATTCGCAAGCTCGCAGCACACGCACGCGACGCGTCGTGGCGGCGGCCAGTCGCAATGGCCGCATTTTCCATCTCACCGGGCTGGCGGCTCGTGCGCGCAACGCAGCGATGCGCGCGATCCCGCCCAAGCGGGTCATGGCCGGTTACGATTGGGTCTATGGCTGGAAACCGCCAACCTGACGCTAAACGGCCGGAACTCACGACGCCTTCCGACCAGCCAGCGCATAGTTCAGCATCTTGGCGGCGAGTTGGGCGGCCGTGAAATCGTAGGCGTGGAGGCCCGGAATCGGCGCGAACTCGACGAGGTCCATGCCGACGACGCGGCCGATCTCGCAGGCGCGCCGCAGGTAGGCCAGCAGCTGCAGATAGCTCATGCCGCCCGGCGTCGGTGTGCCGGTTGCGGGCATCACCGCGGCGTCCAGCGCATCGATGTCGACCGTGATGTAGACCGGCTTGCCGGCGAGGGGGCTGAGGATGCGGTCCATGTCCCATCGCGCCTGCTCGAGCCCCAGATGCATCGAGATGCGATGGCGATTGGCCGCGTAGAACTCGGCCTCGGGCTTGGAGATCGCGCGAATGCCGACCTGCACCAGCGAGATGGTCGGGTGATCGAGCACGCGGCGCATGGCGGCGGCATGCGAGTAGGCCTCGCCCTGATAGCCGTCGCGCAGATCGGCGTGCGCGTCGAACTGCAACACGACGAGATCCTTGTAGCGCTGCGCGAACGGGCGGATCGCGCCGGCGGTCAGCGAATGCTCGCCGCCGAGCACGAACGGCAGGCGGCCCTGGTCGAGCACGGCGCCGACGAGGCCAGCGAGCAGATCGAGCGCCGGCTCGATCTTCGCTGGCATCTTCGGTTCGCGCAGCGCCGCGATGCCGTAGTCGAGGTAGGCCTCGCGGCCGAGTTCGTCGTCGTAGAGTTCCAACTGGTGGCTCGCCGCCAGGATCGCCGCCGGCCCGCCCCTGGTGCCACCGCCGTAGCTCACCGACGCCTCGATGCCGAACGGGATCACCACGGCCTTCGCGTCCTGCGGCCGGTCGGCGTCGGCGCGCACGGGATCGAGAAAGCTCTCGGCGCCGGGCAGATAGTCGAGTGTCTTTGGCTTAGGACTTGTCAACGGCGTGCTCCGGCTGCTGTCGCCGCCGCTGCTAGCAGCAATCGCCACCATCGCCAAGCGGCGGGACGTGCGGGGTGCGGCGACGTCGCGATGTGCGCAACACTCCCCATGCAGATACGCGCCCGTGACAACAGATGACGACCGGCCCATGTCCGCCGCCGACAAGGTCTGCCGTTAGTTCGGCGGTCGCGAGTGAACCGGAGCGGCTTGGCGAAAACCTATCGTTTGTCATCCTCGGGCTTGTCCCGAGGACCCATGGTGCAGCAATTTCAATCGCGTCGCTGGTCCATCGAGACGCCGCGATTCCTCAAAAAGAGGTCATTTGCGGCGTCCGGCGCGTATCAACTCTTTATGTTGAGCAAGCCGAGAAATGGGTCCTCGGGACAAGCCCGAGGATGACAAACGAGAGGCTGCGCC